>JAGCWG010000429.1 GCA_017961965.1 Bacteroidaceae bacterium
AATGATGAGGACAAGATAAAGAACAATGAGGACTCATTGAGGATGTTTGTCGATTCGCTCAATACGCTTATCGTGGGCATCAAGCGTCTTTGTCCAAAAGCAAAGATTGGTTACGTCACACCTTGGTACGTGGATAGACCTGGCTTTGTGCCAGTATGCAAGGCAATAAAGAAGGTGTGCAAAAAGTACGGCATCCCTGTGCTTGACAACTGCAACAAACGCAGTATAATAAGGGTGCGTGATGCTGAGTTCCGCAAGAAATACTTCCAGCGTCCTGACGATACGGCTCACCTCAATGCTGCAGGTCACGACCTCTTCCTGCCTGTGGCAAGGAAGTGGTTCTGCTCTCATTTGTTCAAATGAGAGAGTTAAGAGTTAAAAAGTAAAAGTTAAAAGTGGAGTTTTTGAGTTTGTGAGTTCTTGCAAAGGGACATTATAATGTACAATTTTTGAAACACAGAGAGCACAGAGAACTCAGAGAAATAATAGAGGTCATGTGATTCTCAGAAAGAAAAACTCTGTGCGCTCCATGCTCTCCGTGTTGAGACAGAAATTTCTTTAATTATCTATGATTAATGTATCTTCAAACTCCTCCCTTCGGGGGTTGGGGGGGCCTATGAATTATTCTTTACTCATCGATGTTCATACTCACACCATTGTGAGTGGACACGCATTCAGTACCGTCAATGAGATGGTGGCTGAGGCACAGAACAAGGGACTCAAGGTTTACGGTATCACCGAGCATGGTCCTATGATACCGGGGACTTGTGACCCTCTTTATTTCCGTAATCAGTATATAGTACCACGTCAGTATGGCGACTTGCGTCTGCTGATGGGGGCAGAACTTAATATCATCGACTATGACGGTACGCTTGACCTCACGGATGACATCTATTGGGGATGCTTTGACCATGTCATAGCAGGTCTTCATTCGTTGTGCTATACGGATGGTAATCGTCTGCAGAATACCTCTGCTCTCATAGGTGCAATAGAGAATCCGCACGTCAACATCATCTCGCATCCTTGTGACGGTACGGCTTCCGACTTTGATATTGAGGCAGTGGTACTTGCCGCCAAGCGCACTGGCACACTCCTTGAGCTTAATAACTCGTCACTCAACCCTTACCGTCATAAGAAGTTGGCACGTCCGTACTTCACCAAGATGCTTGAGTTGTCAAAGAAGTATGACAACCCAATCATCGTTAGTAGCGATGCCCACCACACTTGTCAGATTGCCGACTTCAACAATGCCATCGAACTTCTGCACGAGACGGCTTTTCCTCCTGAGCTTGTAGTCAATACTAATCCTGAGCATTTCCTTGAAATAATTCAGAATTCATAATTCAAAATTCAGAATTATCTTCTGTTCATGGAGGATAAACAAAGGGGGTATAAAACTGACACTCGGATGTAGTTGGAGCGACACACGTGTGTCGTGCATCACGACACTCGACTGTCGCCATCACCCACACTCGAGTGTCGCTCCGACTCCCTTCTGTGAGTACGTTTAAGTTTAACATAATATATTATGTGCAGACTAAAATGGTGCACTCTTATTGGATTTAGTGAAGTATAACAAAGAAATATAATAATATGATGATACAAGAATTTACTCCATCAGTAATTGATGCACTAAAGTATTATGTATATTGTCTTGTGGATCCGAGAGACAATAGGATCTTCTATATTGGTAAAGGAAAAGGGAACAGGGTGTTTCAACATGCGAAAGATTCGCTCAACGAGAATGACCAGAGTTTGAAGCTTGATATTATTAGAAGTATTCTTAATGAAGGCAAACAGGTTGGTCTATATATTCTACGTCACAACATGACGGAGGAAACAGCATTTACTGTGGAATCTGTGCTAATTGACCTACTGACTTACACAAAGTTCAACAAGACTAATCAACTGGTAAATATCGTTGCAGGGCACCATCAATGGGATGAAGGCATTAAAAGCATTGATGAAATAAATGCTATTTACAATTGCGATGCAATTGATGTGATCAGTGGTGATACGTTACTTTTGGTTAGTCTTAACAGGAGCTTTGACCAGGCAAAGGCCGAAGGAGTATATCGGAGGGTTGATATTTATGAAGCGACCCGAAAGTATTGGAGTATTAGCAGGAAAAGTGCTTCTGGGGTTAAATATGTGCTTGGTGTTTATAGAGGAGTTGCCCGTAGTGTGGTAGAAGTCAAGTCTATGAAATGGACATCCGTCGCAGAAGATGGCACAATATTTAAACGTGAACGCTGCATTTTTGAGGGTAAACTCATTGAAGACTCTCCATATCTTAATAAGGATGTTTCTGGTTATCCTTTTGGAAACGGTGGCGCTATTAGGTATATAGTGGGTCTATGATGCAGGTTTACGGTGTTCCTGTAAGCTTCATCAAAAAATAGCAGAAAGAATAAACAACTCAAATTAGAAGAACATGAATAAAGTGGTCGTCATAATTGATGTACAAGACATAGTTTAACAGAACATACATGGTAAATAATATGAAAAGAAAGATTTATGCCATTTTGCAGATGATTGGTGCTTCCATTCTTGTCTGTTTAGGCTTTTTAAGTATTCCTATAGAGATGGATAACCCATTATTGTGGTCTGT
>JAGCWG010000430.1 GCA_017961965.1 Bacteroidaceae bacterium
GGAAGTCGATGAATCCTTCTTCCACCTCCTGATTAGGGAATCCGAGTGTGTATAGCTTGAATACGTGGTCATAATCCTTGATGGTGAGATAACCGCTCTGGTAGATGACAGGTATCGGACTCGTGCTGTTAGGGTCGATGCTGTCAAGTATCTTGGTGGTTGTCTGGCACGTTGCCATCTTATGCAGATTGTATTTGTGCTTCAGAAGCAGTTCCGCAAGATAGGTTGGCGTACCAGTTTCGAACCAATAGCTTCTGAACTTATTTTCCGTAAAGGCATTAAGAATACTGAACGGATTGTACATTCCAGCTGTGTCTTCGCAGAAATGATAACCGTCATACTGTTCCTTTAACTTGGCGAGACATTCGTCGGTCGTCGTATTGTTGGCTGTTGCCATACGTTCAACGTATGGTAACATCATGCTTTTAAGTTCTTCTTCTGTGATACCGCAAATGGATGTGTATTGCTCGCTCATGGATATGTCTCGCAAGTTGTTGAGGTCGCTGAACACGCTAACTTTACCGAACTTGGTAACACCTGTGAGGAGGGCGAATTTTATACATCCGTCCTTGCTCTTGAGTGCTCCATAGAAACCTTTCAATGTACCACGGAACTCATTCTGTAGTTCTTCATTTGTGATGGCTTGCAGCATTGGCTTGTCGTATTCATCCACGAGGATGACCACGCCCTTGCCCGTCTTGTCGTATGCATGTTGGATGATATTCTCAAATCTCATGCCGAAAGGTAGGTCTTTTCTTTCGCAATCGTATTCCTTTTCCCATACAGAGAGAGACTCATCAAGCTTTTTCTCAAGAACTTCCTTTGCATTATATTTGTTTGTGTTCAAGTCAAGATGAAGCACAGGGTGCTTTGCCCAGTCCATGTCTGTCTTGTCGGCTATGGCAAGACCATCGAAGAGCTCACGTTTTCCATTAAATATGGCATGGATGGTTGACATCAACAACGACTTACCGAAACGGCGAGGACGGGAGAGAAAATAATATGATCCTCCCTTAATCATGTTGTAGATAAGCTCAGTCTTATCAATATAAAGATAATCCCCTTTACGTATCTTTTCAAATTCCTGTATGCCGATTGGCAAAGTCTTTAGTTGTGTCATAATCCAACGTGCTTTTGTTTTACGTTTGCAAAGATATACTTTTTTTTGCATGAAATGTACTGACGAATAGAAAAAATAACTTGGTGCGTGTAGTTCAAATATTTCTTCGTACTGTACGGTTGAAATTGTATGCTTTTTTTCCGCAGTGCGGCCAGTTATAAAAACATGGTAAAAACCAAAGAAAACAAAAGAAAACATGTTTTTTTCTTGTTTTTGTTCTGTTTACTTCCCGCTGGTCAGTGAGAAAAGTTCTATGCTGTTTTTCTAATATGCACCTTTGTGCAAAAATACAACCGTACAGGTAGAATTATTTTTTACTTCGCACATACAAATATTGGCTTTGTCATAATGCTATTTGCTAACGAGCATCCACTTTCTTTTTGTCACTTGCAATTTTACGAGAAAATTACGAAGGGTTAACGAACCCTTAACGAAGGATTATCGGAGGAACATGAACTGACATTTTGTTTTGTGTATTGTTATTTCTTGATTTGTGGTAAAAAAGATGAAAGTTTACGATTGAATTCTCCTAACTTCAAATAAGTTTTTCATGGGTTTAGGTATTATTACATTTGGAAGAATAATTTCAAACTGTATGGTTACGTGTTTGAAACTATTGTCGCTCCGTCAGTATAAATTTGTCGGAGCGTCAATTGTTTAGTAACTGAGTGTGAATATATTTTTTGTTTATTAGTTTTTGTTTCGCCTTTTATTTTTTACCTTTGTGGTCACAATTATATTGATAATGAAGATAGCAGATATAGATTTAGGAAATCGTCCTGTGGTATTGGCTCCGATGGAGGATGTGACTGACCAGGCCTTCCGACTCTTGTGTAAGGAGTTCGGGGCTTCGATGGTCTATTCTGAATTTGTGAGTGCCGATGCCTTGATAAGGAGCGTGAACCGTTCACTTGAGAAGATAAAGGTGGATGACAATGAGCGTCCCGTGGCTATTCAGATATATGGTCGTGATGTGGAATCGATGGTTGAGGCTGCCAAGATAGTTGAGGCTGAGGCTCGTCCTGATATACTTGACATCAATTTCGGTTGTCCTGTTAAGAAGGTAGCTGGCAAGGGTGCAGGTTCGGGAATGTTGAAGAACGTGCCTCTTCTGCTTGACATCACCAAGGCTGTGGTAGATGCAGTCAAGGTGCCTGTTACGGTAAAGACACGTCTTGGCTGGGATTGTGATGACCTAAAGGTACCTAATCGCCTGAGTGATGAACGTGCTTTTGTCGTAGAACTTGCAGAACGTCTTCAGGATTGTGGTATCAAGGCTCTAACGCTTCATGGACGTACACGCTCGCAGATGTATCAGGGCGAAGCTGACTGGACACTTATTGGCGAGGTAAAGAATAATCCACGCATGACTATTCCGATAATAGGTAATGGCGATATATGTACGGCAGAACAGGCTGAGAATGCTTTCAACACATACGGAGTGGATGCCGTCATGATAGGTCGTGCCACCTTTGGTCAGCCATGGCTCTTCAAGGATGTGCGTACATACCTTGATACTGGCAAGCATGATGATACGATGACTCTCGACTGGAAGTTTGACGTACTTAAACGTCAGGTGGAAAAGTCCGTGGAATACAGTCTTCGTGAGGACAATGCACTCAAGGAACGTAAGCGCACAGAGCTTGGTGGTATCATACATGTGCGTCGTCACCTTGCCAATTCACCTTTGTTCAAAGGTATTCCAGACTTCAAGCAGACACGCATAAAGATTCTGCAAGCAGAGTCAAAAGATGCTCTTTTTGCCTTGCTTGACGAGGCAAAGGAGAAAATATCATCTTTTTATGGCATTTGATGATTATTTTTCATTATCTTTGCCAATGGATTTAGCATTAAAACAGAACAATATCTAAACTAACAAAAATAAACTATTATGGACTTATCAAATTTCTCACTCGAGGGTAAGAACGCATGGATTACAGGTGCATCTTACGGAATCGGTTTCAACATTGCCAAGGCTTTCGTAAAGGCAGGCATCAAGACAATCATCTTCAACGATATCAACGAAGAGGCTCTCAACCGTGGTCTTGCTAACTACAAGGAGGCTGGCATCACTAACGTCAAGGGTTATGTTTGCGACGTTACAGACGAAGTAGCTATCAAGGCTCTCGTAGATAAGATTCACACAGAGGTTGGTCAGATTGACATCCTCGTAAACAATGCTGGTATCATCAAGCGTATCCCTATGCACGAGATGAAGCGTGCCGAGTTCCAGCAGGTTATCGACATTGACCTCGTAGCACCATTCATCTGCGCTTCTGCCGTTCTTCCTGAGATGATGGAACGTAGAGAGGGTAAGATTATCAATATCTGTTCTA
>JAGCWG010000431.1 GCA_017961965.1 Bacteroidaceae bacterium
ATATTCCACGGCGGAGATGTAGCTGGTCTTTAGGATTGCATAGCATTTCTGTCACGAAGATGAGTGCAAAGAGCTGTGCAAGTATCGTGGCAATGGCTGCTCCCTTGATACCCATGCCAAACTTGAAGATGAACAACGGGTCAAGTATGGAGTTGATGACGACTGTGGATATTGTTGCCGTCATGGCTGCCATTGGGTGACCTGTGGAACGTAATGCTCCGTTGAGACCGAGGTACAGATGCGTGATGACGTTGCCCAAGAGTATGATGAACATATAGTCGTGGGCATAGCCAATGGTGTTCTCTGATGCTCCGAAGAACATGAGCAACGGATTGATGAATATCAGTCCGAGTGCACCGATGAGCAAGCCTGTGATGACATCGAGGCTCACGAGGTTACCAAGTGTACGCTGTGCTCCCTCTATGTCTTTCTGACCAAGCTTGATGGACATGAGTGTACTTGCTCCCACACCTATCATTGCACCGAAGGCTGCGCTAAGGTTCATGATAGGGAATGTGACAGCAAGACCGCCGAGTGACAGCGTTCCTACGTCTGGTATGTGACCGATGAAGATACGGTCAACCATATTGTATAGTGACGATGCAAGCATCGCGATGACAGCTGGTAAGGCGTACTTCATAAGAAGGCTGCCTATCGGCGCTGTGCCAAGTTCTTTTGTTCTATCGTTTGTTTGCATAATTCGTTTTTTTGAGAGAGAGGCTTGATAATATAGCAGGGCTAGTTGTTCTATATTTTCTAGAAGTTCTAGTTATTCTAGATTTCCTAGAGAGCCTAGGTTCTCCCCCTTGGGGAGTTAGAGGGGGCTTGGCTTTACCACTCTGGAGGATCTACTCCAAGAAGGTTCTTGACGAAGAAGTCGTAGCGCTTATGTTCGCCGAAGGATTCACCCATTGTGTGGCGTGCTCCCGGAAGGAGAATGAACTCGAAGTTCTTGTTCGCCTTCTGGAGTGCATTTACTACCTGATAAGATGATGATGGGTCAACATTGTCATCCATCTCACCTACGACGAGCATGAGCTTGCCCTTCAGGTTCTTGGCATTCTCCACGTTGCTGCACTCTATGTAGCTTGAGTCAACAGGATAGCCCATCCATTGTTCGTTCCACCATATCTTGTCCATACGGTTGTCACGACATCCGCATGCTGCATATGCTGCCTTGTAGAAGTCGCCATGGAAAAGAAGCGCACCGAGTGCTTCCTGTCCACCTGCACTACAACCATAGATACCCATGCGCTCGATGTCCATGTATGGATATTTCTTGGCAGCTGCCTTTATCCATTCTATGCGGTCAGGGAAACCTGCATCCTTGAGGTTCTTGTAGCACACCTGCTCAAAGTCGAGGTTGCGGAACGATGTACTCATTCCGTCAAGCTGTACGACAATAAAGCCAAGTTCCGTGAGGTCATCGTAGTACCACATCCAAGGCATGAATGACTTAGGTACATACTGGTCGCCAGGACCAGAGTAGATATACTCGATGACTGGATATTTCTTATTAGGGTCGAAGTTGCGTGGACGACGTATGATACCCCACATATCTGTCTTTCCGTCACGTCCCGGAGCTACGAATACTTCTGGCTTTACCCAACCATTAGCCTCGAGTGCAGAGATGTCGGCAGTCTCAAGAGTGCTGATGACCTTACCGTCAATGGCGGAGCGAAGTACGGTGACAGGAGGCATATCGACAGAAGAGTAGGTGTCGATAAGTGTCTGCTTGTACTTGTTGTAGGTAATGGAGTGATTGCCTCGCTCTGGTGTGAGAGCCTTGAGGTTCTTGCCGTTGAGGTCAATGCGGTAGAAGTGTATGTTGTATGGGTCTTCCTGTGCAATCTCGCCATCAAGGTTAGATGCAACGACTCCCATATTTTTGCAGTTCATTCCGTTTGCAGAGAAGATGATATATCCCTTGCCCTTGTCGTCAATCTCGTAGTGGATGACGTTGCGTACCCAGTAGTCACCCTTGGTAACCTGTGACAGCTTGCCAGTCTTACGGTTGAGAATGTAAAGGTGGGCATGACCGTCACGGTCGCTCTTCCACAGGATATGGTCAGCATCCATGTCACGGCGGAGGTTGCGAGAGTAGGCAACGTACTTGTCGTTCTTATCTTCAATAAGCGTCTTGACTTCTCCCTTGAGGTTCATCTCAAGTATGCGGTATGTCTTGTGTCCTCGTTCGTTGAACTCGAACGTGACTGTCTTGCCGTTAGCATCCCACCAAGGTGCAGATACATTATACTGTGATGCAAAGAGTGCCGTTGATGTAGGACGGATAACTTTCTTGTTCTCCACGTCGATGATGACAGGTATGCGATAGTTGAGAGAGTCGCCTGGCTTTGCATATTCCTGCTTGGAGTACTTTGGCTGTACTTGGTCGGTAGGTGACGAGAGCGTGTATGTAACATAACGCTTAGGTGCTGGCTTAATGAGTACTGTGGCATAATACTTGCCATCAGCCGACCAGTTACCCCATGAAGAGTAGTAACAAGTGTCGCAACCGTCAGATGTTATCGGAGTATCTGTCTCCTTTGGTTTCTCATCAGTTATGATGCAATCCTGAAGATACAGGTTGTTGTCCTTGTGAATGATGAATGTATTCTTTTTGACAGGATTCTCGGCACGTCCGTCTTTCTCATCACGCACCTCCATCCAATGATGGTATTCGCCAGAAGTATGCTCTGGTCTCTGACGCTTAGGCGTAGGGTCTTCGCATGATTCCTTCTCGCCAGTCACGGCATTTACCTTGAACCATGCCCTTCCCTTACCGTCATACACAGAATAACTGAAATAGTCAGCATTGTCCTCACGAATTGGGGAAACGTTGACGGTGCCGTGTGTCATCTTGTTCTCGTATCTGCTTCGTACCTTGAAAGCATTCTTGTAGTCCTCTGCTGTTCCTTGTGCCATGATGCTGACCTCGGCAGCGGAACATAATACCATTGAAAGAAATAATCTGTTAAGCATCGGTTAAGTTGGTGAATTTAAGCCCCCTCCCCATCCTCCCGCCGTCGAGCAGGGGACTGTTCTCCCCTCATTTCGGGACAGAGAAACATTTAGTTTCTCTTCTGCGCCCTCATTCGCCCACGTGGGGGAGGGTGACTAATGCAAGAGAGCCGTTGAGTTTTTAAGTTTGTGAGTTTTTAAGTTTTTAAGTTTGTGAGTTCTTAATTTTTTATGTTATTGCGGTCTGTGAGACTGCTTTGCCCCTTTTGTGGGTGGAGGCTTTTAATACAGCATCATATCCGTATAGAAGTAGTAGTACCACCAGTATGTTTCGCCATATAGTGGTTTGAGCTTGCTTGCCATTTCCTCGTCGCTGAGTTTCTGTTCCTTTAAGTCATAGAACTCACGGACGAAGTTGTTGTAGCGTTCGGCTATGATATTGTCAAAGTCAAAACCGCTTATGTCGAGTGCCTCGTCTGGCATTGAACCAAACATGATGGCAGCCTCTTGGTAGAGATGCGGTATTGGCCCTTGTGGGTGAGTCTTGACATAGTCGATGAAATGGGTGGCGAATCTATATCCATCCTTTGCCACGAGTGAGAAACAGAGTGCTACGTTCTGTTGCTTCTCGTTCTTGGCTTTCTCTATTGAGGAGAAATAACGGATAATCCATTCCTGACAGTTGCTGTTGTCGTTGTCGAGTTCAACGTCATCATCCACAATGAGTGGAACGACGTTGCCACATTCCTCTGACTGATAGAACAGGGTGCTTGAATGAATCTCTCGTTCCTTCTGTATTGCCCAGTCACGATGGAACTTGGTTGACTTGAGCAGGTTGATATACTTCTGTGCAAGGTCCAGTTCCTGGTTGTACATGGCTGAACGGATAAGTATCTTCATGTGCCTTATGCTCATGCCGTACTCCACAGAGTTCTCTATTGCCCAACGATAAGCAAAGTTGAACTGACCAAACTGGTAGTATAACATTGGTGCTCCGATGCGTGAGGTGCGTACCTGTAGTGAGTCGGGAGCATCGTAGAGAGTACCGCAGTTGTTGGTCTTGAGCATATCGTCAAACTTATTGGTGTGTATGAGGGCTACGTTCTTCATCATGACCATGAAGTTGGTAGGTTCCTTTGCCTTGATGTTTTCGTTGATAACATCGTCCCAGCGACATTCGTCCATGGCGTGATACATCTTCAGTTCAGCGAAGAAGTTCTTGGATGGATAAGTCCACGAATATAGTTTTACCACGGGATTTGCCACTATATATATAATGCAGCAAAGCGCAAGGGCAATGTTGGTATATATAGCCTTTATCTTTGTGAACCTGTCTATGGCTAATCTAATCATCATGGCAACTATTGACATGATGAGTATGCACACAGCCATTGCGAATACATATCCTGGACACTTGGAGTAGTAGATGTAATAGCCGAACGTCATCACCGCATAAAGCTGGAAGGCTACGGGCAATAGCGGGATGATGTGCCAATAACCCTTTGGACGGAAGGCTACTATGAGGCTCAGGTGCGTTGCCACCCACACCATGGTGAGCATCAATGCACCAAGCCATGGATAATAGAAGAATTGGGTGAGATAACTTCCCACCCATATCCATAGTCCTTGATTACGGTTCAGCAACTCTTGCATGTAGGTATGTCCACCTATGAAGATGGAGTTATCCTGAAGGGCATAGAGATACTCGCTGTGCATCACAAGCAACGCATAGGCTATGATTGCAAAGATGAGTGCTGAATAGTATTGTGAATGTTTCATCGATTACTTCTTTGCGTCTTCTTTAGTGATGGTAAAATTATAAACTTTAGCTTGTAGTTAAAGAGGAGTTAAAAAGAAGTTATATAGGAAGTTAAAAAGACGAATGTCTATCGCATCGTGATTTCAAAAACAATTAGCAAAAGAGTATCGTCTTTTTAACTCCTTTTTAACTCCACTATAACTACTCTATAACTCCTTACAAATAAAGCGTCATCACTTGAAGGTTACCTTTCTTGCTTCAGTCTTTGCCACGGAAGTGAATTCCTTTGGTGAAATCTTCACGCTCTCAACCATAAACTCAGGACGGTTGAAACTGCGAAGGAAGAATGTATAGAAACTTGGGTCTTTCTGTGGAACGGCAAATGCCTTGTGTACCTTGCCCTTCTTGTCGAAGTATGCAATGTAAGGACGTGTGTAGTTGCCGTCGTCTCTACGACTCTCGAAGATAATCCATCTGCCGTTGCTTGACCATACA
>JAGCWG010000432.1 GCA_017961965.1 Bacteroidaceae bacterium
GCGGTATTGGGCAATCATGAGTACATAAGCGGAAAGGATGGCTCGGAGCGTTTCTATCGCGAGGCAGGAATACACTTGCTTGTGGATGAGACGACGGAGATAGACAGTTGTATTGTCATAGTCGGCAGAAATGACAGGTTTGCAGGAAAGCGTAAGACCTTGAAAGACCTGATGAAGGGAGTTGACAAGTCAAAATACACTATACTCCTTGACCATCAGCCTTACAACCTTGAACAGGCAGAGCGTGAGGGCGTTGACTTCCAGTTGAGTGGTCACACTCATCGTGGACAGATGTGGCCGATATCATGGGTTACGGATGCGATGTACGAGTGTTCTTGGGGTAGTCATCAACGTGGCGACACTCAGTATTATGTCTCCTCTGGCATCGGCATCTGGGGTGGCAAGTTCCGAATTGGTACTCAGTCAGAATACGTGGTCGCTACCTTGGCAAGGTAGGATTGCTCACCTTCGGCGTTTGTTGGAGATGTGTTGTTTTTTACCACGAATTACACGAATTTGCACGAAATTGGTGGTTTATGGCTATTTTCATTACACGAAGAATTGCTCGTGCAATTACGAACCTTTAGCTCGGCGTAGCCAATTACACGAATCTGGTACAACGACATGAAGCCGAATGGCATTCGTGTAATTCGCAGACAACACAAGTTGTCTTAGTGTAATAACAAACATGAAAGGACTTGAAGTTCGTGAAAATTTGTGTAATTTGTGGTTAGAAAAACACCGTTAGCACATGTTCCTAAAGAATCTATTTTTTGACAAATTGTCAGGATTGGGTAAGGCTTTGGGGCTTCGTTATTCCTTCGTTAGCCCTTCGTGCAGCCTTCGTAGCTTGTTTTTGTTCTTGGATTTAGTGCAACATCCTTTTTAGACGACAATTTGATAAAATTTTACGTAAAAATCTTGCAAAGTGGAGAATAATCGATTATATTTGCCGTTGATTTGTAAAATTATTAATCCGTTAACAATGGGATATGTTTGAATAATGAACTCATGACATACCTTTTGTTATCATAAAAGACATAAATTATCATGGAAGAACAATTTGTTCCAAAGCCTAATTCAAATTTGTTTTTGGCTATCTTCTCAACTCTTTGTTGTTGTCTCCCATTGGGTATAGTTGCTATCGTTAAGGCCACTAAGGTGGATGGCTTGTATATGGCTAAGCAGTATGAGGCTGCTCAGGCTGCTGCCGACGATGCCAAGAAATGGAGTATCTACGCTATCGTTTCTGGTGTGGTAATACAGATTATCAACTTAGCCATCAATGGTTTGGGTGCTCTTGCTTTCTTCGGAATGTCTGGAATGTAATCCATTGTATAGATGAACAACAAGATACTGATTGCCTGTGCTCTTGTCCTTGTGGCTGTGGCAGCCGTAGTGCTCTATGTGTTTGACCCGTCGGAGTATGTCCTTATGCCCAAGTGTCCTTTCAAGATGCTTACCGGATTGGATTGCCCCGGATGCGGATTCCAGAGGGCGATGCACGCCTTGCTTCATGGTCATGTGGCAGAGGCAATCAGGTTTAATGTCTTTCTCGTGGTGGCTGTACCTTATCTCCTTGCCTTGTTGGTCGCCAACTTCTTGTGCTCGGCTGACCGTAAGACTAAGATGCTTTCCGTACTCGAAAGCAGGACGGCAATATGGATATACGTGGTACTGTATGTCACATGGATGGTGATAAGGAATGTGTAGAACAGCTATTTTCCTAATACATCCCTCCTTTTCCTTTTATTTTAAGAAAACAAAACTTTGCTAACTACTAAAACAAAAACATATATTTTATGGATGCAAATCAGGTAAATCAGATTCTGATGTCAAATGGCTCTAAGTTGCCAATTGAGTGTTTTGACATGGTTAGGGAAAAGCTCCTTGCGTGTGAAGACCCTACGTATATCTATATGGTTATGTCTCAGTTGAAAGACCCGACAATCTCGTTGATTGTGTCTATCCTTGTGGGAGGATGGGGTGTTGACCGTTTCTATATCGGCGACATTGGTCTTGGTATTGCCAAGCTCATTACTGGTGGTGGCTGTGGTGTGTGGTGGCTCATTGACATCTTCCTCATCATGGGTACTACCCGTAGAAAGAATCTTGAAACACTCATGATGCAGTTGCATTAATATACACGAAAATTGTTATTCAAGGCTGTTTTTCAAGTCTTGTAGATTCGATTTAATAATATTTCTCTCAGATTGAACTCTGAGAGATTTTTTTATTATAGCCCTTATAGGAGTTGCCACACATTGGGCGAACCAGCATGTTAATTGTTAATTATTAATTGTTAATTCTTATTTGTTCGCGGTCTCTTTTTGTTTTCTGCTCAGAAAGTTGTAAATTTGCACCTTAAAATGAAGAATGAAGAATGAAGAAAGAAGAATATGTGCGTGATGCAGGTCTTTGTTGCTTCAAAACCATTCTTCCAATAACGTAAAAAAATAACAATAAAATAAACGAAGAGTGCTTGGTTAAGGGTGCTTGGAATGATTGTTGGCAGATGTTCTTCATCTGACGTTCTTTCCCCATTTGAGGGAAGATTATTCTTCATTCTTTATTCTTCATTCTTCATTCACAAGATTATGACAGCTAAAGAAATTCGCGAGTCTTTCAAGTCATTCTTTGAAAGCAAGGGACACCTCATTGTTCCGTCAGCTCCTATGGTCGTGAAGGACGACCCAACGCTGATGTTTACCAATGCAGGTATGAATCAGTTCAAGGACATCATCCTTGGTAATGCTACTCCTAAGTGCCGCCGTCAGGCAGATACACAGAAGTGTCTCCGTGTGAGCGGTAAGCACAACGACCTCGAGGAAGTAGGTCACGACACTTA
>JAGCWG010000433.1 GCA_017961965.1 Bacteroidaceae bacterium
TGGTTCAGAATTGATAAAAAGTTGTACAATACATGATAAATTTTAATTAAATTAAAAAAAATACCGATAAATCGCTTGCGATATAAATATTTCTCCATACCTTTGCATCGCAAACGATATAAATCGCATTTGAGATATAAAAAAATTTAAGTTTCGCAGATTAAACCTGCGAAAGTAAGTAAATGAATAAAAAATAGGAACAACAATGGAAAAGATTTATGATTTTAAAGCTCTAACGAGCAAAGGCAAGGAGATTGACTTCAAGGATTTCGAGGGTAAGGTACTCCTAATCGTTAATACAGCAAGTAAGTGCGGTTTTACTCCACAGTTCGCAGGACTTGAGGAGCTAAACAAGAAATACAAAGAGAAGGGACTTGTAGTCATTGGTTTTCCATGTAATCAATTCAAGGAGCAAGACCCAGGTTCTGACGGACAAATAGAAGAATTTTGCCAGTTGAACTATGGTGTAACATTCCAAATCATGAAGAAAATAGACGTGAATGGTGCAGCTACAGAACCAATCTTCGAGTATTTGAAGGCACAGGCTCCAACAGAAGAGTACAATGGATTGAAGGCAAAAGCTGCTAAAGTTCTTTTCAAGTCAATCAGTACGAGTGTGGAGAAAGACAGCGACATCAAATGGAATTTCACCAAATTCCTTATCTCAAAGGACGGTAATACAATCAAGCGCTACGCTCCTACAACAGAGCCAGAGAAAATGGAGAAGGACATTGAGAATTTTTTGAGCTTGTAAGTTTTAGTAACGTGTTTATTAATATGAATATTCACAGAAACTTGAATAAGACTGATTACTAATTGCTCATCAATTCCCATTGGTCAGTGAAAACGCTTCACTTAGTTCCTCATAAAATAGTAAAATGCATAAAGAACTACAACTTGATAATCAGATTTGTTTCCGTCTTTACACGGCGGCACGACTGATAACACAGGCCTACACGCCAATGCTGAATGCACTTGGCATCACATACCCACAGTACCTTGTTCTCATGGTACTATGGGAGAGAGACAACCAACCTGTAAATGACATTGCCCACCGTCTTTTACTTGAGACGAATACGGTAACGCCGCTTCTCCAAAGGATGGAGAAATTAGGCATCGTAGTACGTAAGAAAGGCGAGCAGGATAAGCGTCAACAGATTGTAAGTCTAACGGACAAAGGAAGGGACATGGAGGAGGAAGCATTTGAAAGCATACCTTCCGGCATGATGAACCAACTATCCGCATGTCCATTACAATTAGATGATTACATGAATCTGGCGCAATCGCTTGATTCGATTATCAACTCTCTTAAAAAATAGCACAATATGATGAAATATATAAAATTATGTTTTCAAATATTGCTTGGTCTCTTTATGACCTATGCAGGCTATAGCCACCTGACTCATGCACGTCAGGAATTCGTGGCACAAGTACCGACATGGCTACAATTCAGCCCGGGATTCACAGATTTCGTTGTTCTGGCATCAGGAGTAGTGGAGATCTGTCTTGGACTTAGCATGCTGTTCCTTTGGAAGAAAAAAGCACTCGTTGGTGCTCTCCTTGCACTCTTCTACGTGCTCATTTTCCCTGGCAACATAAACCAGTATGTGAATCATATCGATGCATTCGGACTAAACACAGATCAGGCACGTCTTATCCGTCTGTTCTTCCAGCCAGTACTCATCTTCCTTGCCCTGTGGACTACTGGAGGATGGGACTATTGCAAGAAAATATGTGACAATCGGAAAAACAAATAAATATGACAATACAAGAAGCCATCAAAGCCCGTCATAGCGTAAGGGCTTATAAAAGTCAACCTTTGACAAACGAAGTTGTCAAAGTGTTGAATGACAAGATTGCAGAACTAAACACACAAGGTCATCTGCACATACAGCTTGTACAGAACGAGCCCAAAGCCTTCCAAGGTACACTTGCAAAATACGGAAAGTTCAGCGGAGTTAGCAACTACCTCGTTATGGCTGGCAAGAAAGCTGACGACCTGAACGAGCGTGTGGGCTATTACGGCGAGCAACTTGTACTATTGGCTCAGATACTGGGATTAAACACATGTTGGGTAGGACTCAGCTACTCCAAAGTACCAGGAACGTATGTACTTGATAACGGAGAGAAAGTTGCATGCTATATTGCACTCGGCTATGGGGAGACACAGGGCACAGGTCATAAAGTCAAGGACGTTACGCAAGTAAGTAATTCAAGCATAACTACTCCATCATGGTTCCGTAAAGGCGTAGAGGCAGCGTTGCTTGCTCCGACAGCCGTGAACCAACAGAAGTTTTCGTTTGAATATGTTGAAAGGAAAAATTGTCGCCCTCAGGTGATTGCAAAGAAAGGATTCTCATTGCTCGGATATACACAGATGGATCTTGGCATCGCCAAATATCATTTTGAGGTTGGCGCAGGCATAGAAAACTTCGAATGGGCATGAACAAAATAAAAACATGGTTGCAATCCCTTTCGTTCAAGACAGGAGTTATAGTCTTGTTATGTTGCATACCATTCTACATTCTGTCCTTCGCCCAAATGTTGCTTCCTATAAGTTCGACAACAAAGGGTATTCTATGGACAGTCCTTTTCGGAATGGCTAAAACATGCCAATACGGAGGACTGACAATTCTCGGAGTCGAAGGATATAATCGGTTGAAGAATCGCATAAAAGGGAAAAAGACCAGTTGTCATAAGAAGGAATAAACGAGTATTACTACACTAAAAAAATACACAATGGCACATCAATGTGAAAA
>JAGCWG010000434.1 GCA_017961965.1 Bacteroidaceae bacterium
AATATAAGACAGAGAGCAATCTCATCGACGGATGTCAGAGCCGTGTATGGCTTCAGGCAGACCTCACAGAGGAGGGTCTCGTACATTTTCAGGCAGAGAGCGATGCCCTTATCGTCAAGGGTATTGTAGCACTTCTCATCCGAGTGCTTTCTGACCACACGCCAGACGAGATACTTAATGCCGACCTCCACTTCATCGAGGAGATTGGACTCAAGGAACATCTCTCACCAACACGTTCAAACGGACTTGTTGCCATGCTCAAGCAGATGAAACTCTATGCTATGGCTTTCAAGGCAAAGCAAGGATAAGGGTATGGTGTTATCGGCAATAAACAACCTACGTTTTGTTTATTGCCGATAATTCTTTTTATGTGTAATAATCATATTTCTTTGGTTTGTTGTGGCTTTATTGTAGATAAATGTGTAATTTTGTGCCTATAAATATATTGAATGATATGAAGACTGAAGAATACAAGAACTACCGTCTTAATTCGATGGAAGAGCCTACAGACGAGATGTTGCATACTCTGATGGAAGGCATAGCTGAGGCTGCTCGTGAGTCAACTCGTCGTGCAGAAGCAGAGAAGCGTAAGATGTTTGATGATATTGCTCGTACTATTCGTGAAAGACGTGCTCAACGTAATGTTGTTAGCTAATTATGGAAAGAAAGCCAACCCTATGTGTCGTTGCAGGTCCTAATGGTTCTGGCAAGACAACAACAACTATTCAGCTTCTTCATGATGAATGGACTTCTGGTAGCTTGTATATCAATCCTGATAATATAGCACAGGAAACATATGGCGATTGGAATTCACCAGAGGCTGTAATGAAGGCTGCTGAATATGCAACAAAGTTACGTTATGAATGTTTGGAGCAAGGACGTGATTTTGTTTTTGAGACAGTTTTTTCTTCACAGGAGAAACTCGATTTTTTGTGCAAGGCAAAAGAAGCTGGTTTCTTTATTCGTTTGTTTTATGTGTGTACATCTGACCCAGCTATTAATGTAGCACGAATAACTTCGCGTTATATGAATGGTGGCCATGAAGTACCTATATCCAAGGTTATCTCTCGCTATAGAAAATCTCTTGTTAATGCGGAAGAAGCAATTTCTTTTGTTGACCGTGCATATATCTATGACAATTCCGTGGATAACCAACTCCCTCGTTTGCTTTATCGCACAAGTGATGGTCAGTTAGTTAAACGCTATACTGATGATATTCCAGAATGGGCAAAAATGTTGATAAATATATAATGCAAAAAGCCACGGTGCAGAATGTTTGCACCGTGGCTTTGTATATTTATTGTTACGGAATTGTGAATGAACATCCGTAATGACTTGTCGGATTATTTCTTAGCCTTGTAGTTTGGTGTTACGTAAACAAGCTGGATGCCCTTAGAAGTCTTAACGAGCTCCATTACTGTACCGTCATCATCAACTGAGTAAGTGATGTTGCCGCTTGTAGAAGCGATACGGTGGTAGATTACGTTGAAAACTACGATTGAATTTTCGTATGCCTTAGCATCTGACATAGGGATGTCAACAATAAGACGTCCAATCTTACTGCGGTCCTGTACGTTCTCTGTGTCCATGCTGAGGAAAATCTCCATTCCGTGGCAGTTTCCTTTAAGGCTGTTTGTTGCCTGGTCGTAAACGTAACCTCTTACGCTGATTTCTCGTGCTACTTGTTGTTGTGTTCCGCTGAGGTCAACTCCATCGAACTTGAAGGCATTGGCATTTACAAACATTGCCATTGCCATAATAAAGAATAAAGCCTTTTTCATTGTTAATGCTTTTTTATTAGTTATTTATGATATTTGAAGTCTCATACTTGAAGGTTAATGGTGCAAATATATGAAACACTTTTGAATGGAACAAACAAATTCGGGAAAAATTTGTTGTTTACCGAATTTAGAAGTAACTTTGCAGAAATTTAAGAACTAACAGGCTCTATGAGAATATTTCAGAACGTAGGTGATTTGGGTGACCTCAAGCAGGCACTTGCTGAGGCCTTTGAAATAAAGGCTGACAGATACATGTATCAGGAACTGGGCAAGAACAAGACTGCGATGCTCATTTTCTTCAATAATTCTTTGCGTACACGTCTTTCTACTCAGAAGGCTGCGATGAACCTTGGCATGAACGTCATCGTGCTTGACGTTAATGCTGGTGCATGGAAGCTTGAGACAGAGCGTGGAGTGATTATGGAGGGCGACAAGAGCGAGCATCTTCTTGAGGCTATTCCTGTGATGGGCTCATATTGTGACATCATCGGAGTACGCTCATTCGCTAAGTTCGAGTCACGTGAGGATGACTACGAGGAGAAGATTCTCAATCAGTTCATCAAGTATTCTGGAAAGCCTGTATTCTTCATGGAGTCGGCTACAGTCCACCCTCTTCAGGCTTTTGCCGACCTCATCACGATTGAGGAGTACAAGAATTGTACACACGTTGCGCCAAACCCTCTCTTTGGAGGCAATCCAGTAGAGCGTGTTCCTAACAAGCGTCCTAAGGTGGTACTCTCATGGGCTCCACATCCAAAGGCTCTTCCACAGGCTGTGCCTAACTCTTTTGCAGAGTGGATGAATGCTGCTGACGTTGACTTCGTAATAACTCATCCAGAGGGATACGAACTCGACCCTAAGTTTGCGGGTGACGCCAAGGTGGAGTATGACCAGATGAAGGCATTCGAGGGTGCAGACTTTATCTACGCAAAGAACTGGTCTTGTCCAGGTGTTACTCGTCCACAGGACTATGGAAAGGTGCTTGGCGACTACCACGACTATGCTGCATGGACAGTCGGTGAACGTCAGATGGTTGTAACCAACAACGCTTTCTTCATGCATTGTCTCCCAGTACGCCGTAACATGATTGTGACAGACGACGTGATTGAGGCTCCAACAAGTCTTGTTATCCCAGAGGCTGCAAACCGAGAGATATCAGCAACTGTAGTGCTTAAGAGAATGCTCGAAACTCTCTAAGCGTTCCGCTTAGAGACTAAGTGAAAAGTTAAAAGTGAAAAGTGAAAAATATATTTTACTCTGTTCGCTGAAGCTTTCACTTAGGTTGACAAGTTTATAATTTGATAATAATTAAAATCGTATAAAGAAAGTGAAATGGGAAGGTGATATATATTTTCCACTTTTCACTTTTCACTTTTCACTTAAAAACATGGACTACAATTTTAGAGAAATTGAACAGAAATGGCAGAAGGCTTGGGTAGAGAACAAGACTTACCAAGTCTCTGAAGATAATAGCAAGCCAAAGTATTATGTGCTCAACATGTTCCCTTACCCATCAGGAGCAGGTCTTCATGTTGGTCACCCACTCGGATATATTGCGAGCGACATCTACGCTCGTTTCAAGCGTCTTCAGGGCTTCAACGTCCTCAACCCAATGGGTTATGACGCTTACGGACTTCCTGCCGAGCAGTATGCAATCCAGACAGGACAGCACCCAGAGGTAACTACATTTGCCAATATCGACCGTTATCGTGAGCAGTTAGATAAGATTGGTTTCTGCTTTGACTGGAGTCGTGAGGTTCGTACTTGTGCTCCAGGTTACTACAAGTGGACACAATGGGCATTCCAGAAGATGTACAACTCATTCTTCTGCAACAAGGAGCAGAAGGCTCTTCCTATAGAGACACTCATCAAGCACTTCGAGACAGAAGGAAACCCTGGTCTTGACGTGGCTCAGAGCGAAAACCTGACATTCACAGCTGAAGAATGGAACTCATGGGACGAGAAGAAGAAGTCTGACGTACTCATGAACTTCCGTATCGCTTTCCTTGGTGAGACTATGGTTAACTGGTGTCCAAAGCTCGGTACGGTACTTGCCAACGACGAGGTTGTTGACGGAGTTAGTGTACGTGGCGGATTCCCAGTAGAGCAG
>JAGCWG010000435.1 GCA_017961965.1 Bacteroidaceae bacterium
CTATCTAATAATAAAACGCAATTTTTTTGATTTATTGTTGTATTCTTGTTTTTTTGATAATAACAATTCCTTTTTAACTAAGTGTTATTAAATGTCTTTATTCATATAATCAAGAGAGTTTCGTTTATCAAAGACAAAGATAGCAAGCAACCTCATATCCTTTCAAATGGATTTTGAGAAAGATGAGAGGCTATTTTATAGTTGGTCTTATTGGTTGAAATAATTGAAAAGTATTCTGTCGGCTATTTAATTCCGCCAACAGGTAAATATTTAATTTTCATACGAGTAGTATAGTTATTAAATTAGTGCATAACAGGACCGCTAAACAGAATCTCAGTCATGGCAGTATCTTCATATTTTGTTCCAGGATAAACCTCAAGAATCTCAAACCTGACTCTCCAATTAACGCCATTCTTTGGATTCTTTAGTCCCACCAGACCGACCTTAAACAGCTGTTCTCCACGAACATCATCAAGATTAAGCACGGCAATTGGATTATCATTATAGTAAACCTTTAGTTTCTTTACACGAGAGTTCTCATCCCAAGCCTTCTGAGTCTTAGCATAACCATTAATGATATGTATCTCGTCAAACTTCCAGCATTGTGGATCAAAGGAGAATTCAAGATACTCACCCTCTCCATAGCCATCAGCACCCTCAACCCAAGCCGTATTAAGGTCAAAGTCTTCTGCCTTCTTTGCCACATAATCAAATTTACCCTCACTTGGCAACTGACTTGAAGCAGTCACTCCCAAAATACGATCACTATTACAATACCAACTGCACGAACGACCGTACATCTCATGAAGTGTTGGATATTTCTTGTCATACAACTCAACCAACTCTCCTTCCAAGGAATCAGCATAATTATATTGCTCTGCTGTTATTTTAGGGAAATCACGAACCTCATACGGAGCAATCTCTGGCACATTCTTATTCACAAAGACATTTTTCACCCCATTGCTATTAGCAAACATACCAGCACCAAACAACATGGCACCTACTACCACGGCTGCCACATTCCTCCATAGCCTTACATGCTTCATAGACTTACGTGTAACCTTACGATGCTTAACCTCAAACTCCTTCCACTTGGCATCCACATCCACGTCCCTGTCAATATCATTCATCATAGCCTCAATCTGCTCGTCAGAATAATTGTCTGGATGTTCCATCATGTCCCTATAAGTATTGTTCACGTACTTCGTCATAGTCCTTTGTGTTTAATTGGTTCTTAATCTGTTTCAACAAATGCGATAGATGCTTCCATACAGCCACCTTACTTATACCCTCACTCTTGGCAATCTCCTCATAGCTGCAACCATCTACAAATCGAAGGTTAAAGATACGTTCATTCTGTTCCGACAGACTACCAATCACGACTTCAAGCACATCGCCAATGCGATCATCCTCAACATCTTCCACCATGTCCTCATAAGAGATAGCCTCCACAGCCTCCCTCCTTATCTCCTCATGGTGCAGACGCTTCAGGCATTGGTTACGCACACTCGTCATCAAGTAACGCTCCTCCGTCTCACGTATAAGCACAGCCTTGCCACAGAGCAGATTCTCGAAGACATCGCTCACGACATCCTCACTCTCCTGCTCATCATACAGAATGGTGCGCGCCACCCTGTACATCCTTGCATAATACTGCTTAAACAGTCGTTGTACTTCAGCTTTTTCCATCGTTTGTTTTTCCTAATACCAATAAGAGGCACAAAAGACTAACCCTTATACCAATATTTTTTGCAAATATATGAATTTTTCCACGCAAACGAGAAATATCCGACAAAAACATTTC
>JAGCWG010000436.1 GCA_017961965.1 Bacteroidaceae bacterium
CTCTTCTTTATTCCCGGAATCTTATCTACTGCGTGATATATATCGAGGAGCTTTGAGTGGTCGGTGTTCAGGTTCGGACACACCTTTGGATGTATGCACGAAGGACGCTTACACTTGTGGCAGATGTCGAGGTTCTTGCCGTGCATCGCATACATGTTGGCTGACGGTCCGCCGAGGTCACTAAGGTAACCCTTGAAGTCGGGGAGTTGCGTCATAGCCTTTACTTCCTTCAGGATGCTTTCCTTGCTGCGTGAGGTGATGAACTTACCTTGATGTGCGGATATGGTGCAGAAGGCGCAACCGCCGAAGCAGCCACGGTGCATACATACGGAGAACTTAATCATCTCGTATGCTGGTATGCGCTTACCCTTGTACTTAGGGTGGGGCAGACGTGTGTAAGGAAGGTCGAAGGAGCGGTCAAGCTCGTCCTGTGTCATTGGCTGATATGGTGGCATGACCACGGCATACTTGCCATCCACTTCCTGTATGATTCGCTGTGCTGAGTATTTGTTTGACTCTTCTTCTATATGGCGGAAATTCTCTGCCTGACATCTCTTGTCCTGCAGACATTCCTCGTGGCTATGGAGTATGATGTCATCTTCACGGAATCCTCCTGGTATCTCCTTCTTGTTGAGGAGCATCACCGTCTGGTTCTGTGGGAATCGAAGCATAAGGTTGCAGAAAAGCTTAGTATCTATCTCACGTCCCTGTTCCATGAGCAGATGTGCGAGTGATGTCATCGGCTTTTCGCCCATACCATATACAAGGAGGTCTGCACCACTTGGGCAGAGGATGCACTTCTGCAATGAGTCCTTCCAGTAGTCATAATGTGTGAGTCGGCGCAATGATGCCTCTATGCCTCCGAGTACCACTGGCACATCAGGGTATAGCTGCTTGAGAATCTGAGTATATACGATGGTTGGGTACTCAGGTCGCAAGTCGTGACGACCATCTGGTGAGTATGCGTCTTCCGAACGGAGACGCTTGTTTGCTGTATATTTGTTAACCATGGAGTCCATGCAACCAGGTGATATGCCAAAGAAAAGACGTGGGCGTCCCAGTTTCTTGAAGTCGCGGAAGTCTCCGTGCCAGTCAGGTTGAGGAACAATGGCTACGCGAAGTCCCTCCGCTTCAAGTATTCGTCCCACTACGGCAGCACCAAAAGAAGGGTGGTCAACGTATGCGTCACCAGAGAATAGGATGACATCAAGCTCATCCCATCCGAGGCGTTCCATCTCTTTCTTGGTCGTAGGAAGCCATGTTAATTTGTTTTCTGTCATTATTTCCCTAAAAATCTTTCTTTTGTTTTACCTTTTACCTTTTAATTTTTAATTCTCAGAAGGTGTTCTTTCTTTCCATCCAACGTAGAGGATGATAAGCTCCTTGAGTCCGTACACCTTCATGTTGTCGTGGTAAAGGACGTTGGTGCATAGGTCCACGAGGTCGTCGCAGTCCTTGTTGCTTAGGATGTAAGACTTCACGTTGTGCTTGAGAGTCTCGAGCGTAGTCTCGTCTATCATTCCGTTACTTGGGATGAGTCCCTTGAGGAGTGAATA
The DNA here is from genome assembly GCA_017961965.1 of Bacteroidaceae bacterium. The sequence goes on from JAGCWG010000436.1 coordinate 1,557, forward strand.
CTTCTCTATTGCACGTAGATGCTCCTCTGTTATGTTGATGCTTCGTGTGCCTGAAGCGTTTGATTGAATAGTGTACATAGGCGATAGCCCCTTAGGGGCAATAGATGATTATTTATATTCGGTCATTGCGACCGTTTCGCGAAGTTTATTATTAGTCCTTCGTTGAAACGAAGGAAACTTTTTTATGTTACTGCCCCCATTTCTGTATTGGTCACCCTCCCTCTCGGGGGAGGGCTGGGGCCTTAATTGCTTAATTCTCCAGATACTTGACGAGTGCCCTTGTGAATGTATTCATCTTTGTATCTTCCTTTATGCTCTCAAGTGGGAAACCCAGAATGATGTAGCGTGGGCTTGTGTTACTCTTTATTTGTGGAGTGACTTCAGTTTCTTTATTCTTCTTCTTTTTCTTTTCTTTCTTTGGCTTTGTTGTTATTGGCGTTTCTGTCTTTGCCTTTGGCTCTGGTGCGCTATATGCTATACCTGCTGTACTACCATCAGAGTAGGTGAGCATAGGGAACGCCTTGTTGCCTGTGGCAAGCGAAGTGAGTTGAGGAATGGCATAGCTTGTATCATTCATCTCTCGGAAGATGTCGAATGACAGATTGCGCATGCTTATGTCCTTTATACTTTTGTCTGTTGTCACCTTTGTACCTGTTACGTCAATACCTTGCATCTTTTCCATGAGTTGTGTGATGTTGGCTCCGCTGATGATAAGATGTCCGTTGTCCTTGAGGTATGTACTGAGCAGGTCGGCGGTCTTGTTGTTGAACTCCTTCTGTACTCCGAAGATGACATCAACGATGTTGAAATGTTTCAGATTATATACTCCCGTGAGGAGTGCATCCTCGCTTGTGGATGTGAACGAATGGCGGTGTGTAGTCATTATCGCTCTTCCGTGTAGATATGCATAGTCGAAGGTGTTGCCCATGACTATCTTTCCTTCCAGTTCTGAACCACTGTAACCAAGTCCGTCACGTGTCTCCTTGCCTGCCTTTGAACGGTCGAAGGATAGTTGTCTTCCACAATATCCTGCGTATGCTCCGTATGGAACGCCAGGGTCAGCATCGAGGTCGAATCCAGCCTCGGTAGGTGTGTCTATGACCTTGGGACTTTCGAGACGTGTGAAGCCGTTGACGATAAGTATCGTTCCTATGTTGTGGGATGCTATGCCTGCTGATAGAATCTCAGAAGGGAAACTCTCGCCACCAGCATTGAGTGCAGTCACCTTGAATGAATATGTGACATCAGGCTGTAATGCTATCGAGTGGCTTGTACCATTGACTACCGTACCATTGTCAAATGCTCCGTTTCCCTTGCGTATGTATATGACATACTGGCGTGGGGTAGAGGTTGGCTCTGACTTATCGGTGGTCGGCGCCCATGACAGTTCGGCTGTTCTCTTCTGCTCATTGAGTTTGATGGAAAAGTGATGAACTGGCAGAGGTTGTATGACATAACTGCGATTGTGTTCCGTTGCTATGAACTTGACTATGGTCTTATAGACGGAACGGCTGAAGTCAAACTTGAAATGTGGGTCGTATGCAAGACGCATGTCCGCAAAGTTCTGGTGAGACAGCATCTCAAG
>JAGCWG010000437.1 GCA_017961965.1 Bacteroidaceae bacterium
GATGGTGTGACTTACAACTGTCTCCTCTTCACTCTCATCGATGATGAAGACGAGAAGAAGGAACGTAAACTCCTCTCCTTCTATATCACAGATGATGCCAATCATCTTCCTATCCGCATAGACTTCTTCCTCAAGTTCGGCTCTGCCAAGGCTTTCCTCACAAAGAGTGAGAACCTTCGCAATCCTCAGACTTCCATCTACAAGAAGAAATGATAAAAAAGATAAGGTAGTACAAACACAACATTGTGTATGTACTACCTTTTTTCATTCTTTATTCCTCATTTTTCATTTTAGATATCCTGCCTTCTTGAGTTCCTCGGCAACAAGGCAACACTCATCGTACCACTCCTGACCGAAACGACGGATAAGTGGCTCCTTCAGGAACTTGTAAATCGGGAGATTCAACTTCTTTCCAAGCTCACGAGCAGGTTTACACACATCCCAGCGATGATAGTTGAGACCTGGTGTACCGCCAATATCCTTGATACGTATTGGATAAAGAGCACATGAGATAGGTTTCTGCCACTTGGTACGTCCCTCACGGTATGCACTGTCAATGGCACACAAGGCACAGCGAGGGCCACGTGTCTTACCACCGTCAAGGGATACATTGTCGTACTTTACAAACACACAATCCTTATTATTGATAATCTGAGTCACAAGCTCGCCATCCTTGTCTGGATAGACCACTCCTTCAGCATCTATCTGTTCACGTGCCTTGGCAGGAAGGTCATCCCATACCACATCACATGCTTCCTCCAACTCTGCTACTTCATCAATAAGCACAGGGGCACCAGCATCACCTTCAACACAACAAATGCCGTGACACTTGGACAGGTCACAGCAAAACATTTCCTGAAATATGTCAAGGCTTACTAACACGCCTAATATCTCTACCATATTTACTCTGCTAATAACTTACGACACACATTCTCGTCTTCCTTCAACTGCGTACGCAGTATGTCGATTGACTCGAATCGTTGTTCTTTCCTTATAAACTTAATAAACTCAACACAGATAGACTTGCCATACAGGTCACCTTCAAAGTCAAGAATATGTACCTCGATACTTTTGTCCGTACCATTGTTGAGCGTAGGGCGCATACCTATGTTAAGCATACCGCCGTATTTCTGACCATCAACATCCACACGCACGGCATAGACACCATTGTCTGGCACAAGCTTGTCTGCATCGACCTGTATGTTGGCAGTAGGATAACCAATCTTGGTACCCACATGATAACCACTGACAACGCCCCCCTGCATGAAGTATGGATAACCGAGCACATCATTGGCATGTGTCACATCACCAGCAACAAGTGCATTGCGTACAGCAGTAGAGGAATAGCGTCCATCAGGTTCTTCGAGTGCCTGAACAACATCCATACTCATCTCCTTACCATAACGCACATAATCATCAAAGCCCTCACTACGGTCATGGCCAAAGCGGTGGTCATAGCCGATTACAAGTACATTGACGCTGTAGTCAGTATGTAGCTTCTGCATAAACTCACGTGCAGTCAGCTGTGACAATTCACGTGTAAAAGGCATAAGTACAATATCATCCACACCCTCATGCTTGAGCAGCGTGACCTTTTCGTCACACGTAGTGAGCAAGGCAGGCTGGTAGTCAGCATGCAGTACCTTACGTGGATGTGTAGGAAAAGTGACCACCATAGACTTCATTCCACGCCTCATCGCCTCATCCTTCACCTGCCGGATGAGATATCTATGCCCCTGATGAACACCATCAAAGAACCCTATTGTTGCAACGTATGATTGATTGTTTTGCTTTATAAACATTAATGTATTATTTGACACCTTCGGTGTTGAGTTTGACACGAATTGTCATCAATTATTCACGAATTATCAAAAATAATATTTGTGTATTCGCAGATAATCAACTACAACCATCCACATACATTGTGCCATCCCCAAACAAATCCTCTTTGGAATAAAGTGGGTTCATATTCTTGTCAACCAATTGACACAGA
>JAGCWG010000044.1 GCA_017961965.1 Bacteroidaceae bacterium
AAAAGCCAGAATCCCGAAATCCGTGTAGGGATTTCCCTATTTCACTCTCATTACACTTCCGTTTTTCTTGAACTGCAACACACAATTATGCAGACAATGGTTCACATGGTCAAAGATAAATGCAGGGTCAAAGGCACGACCTGCTATGCGGGTTTCAAAATGCAGATGCTCGGTAGTGGCACGTCCAGTACGGCCTGTAGTGCCTATCACATCGCCAGCCTTCACCTTGTCACCAACATTCACATAGTTCTTATTGTTGTGAGAATAGCGTGTCTCAAGTCCGTTAGGATGACGAACTGTGATACATTTGCCATAGCCAGCGAACACTCCTGACTGCACTACAAGACCGTCAAACACGGCATAAACCTCCTTGTTAGGGGCATTCTTTATATCCACACCAGAATGACGCCTTCTGCCACCGTAACCGCTGATAACGTGAGAATCATCGAGAGGATAGCGCCAGGATTTGATAGCTGAAAGGTCAAGACGATATACAGACTTGTCGCCGAAAGGGTCGTTGGTGTCCATACTCATTCCCTCAGGTTCCTTCTTCTTACGCTCCTTACGGGCAGTAGTCACATTAACCCCCTTACCAGCCTTGGTAAATGTAGCCACCTGACGATGAAGTGCATGTGCATCCACGTCGAGAATGATTTCCGGATTAATCTTGCAACCGTTAACCATTATGCCGAACAACAGGCTTCCACGACCGCCTTCTACACCTATAATAGCGATGGTCTGGCCAGCCTTGACACGCTGTCCTACCTTTACAAGGTTCTGCGCATTACGCCCGTAAACAGTCTCAAGACCGTTGTCATGGCGAACGACCACCACATTACCCATATCATGAATATGGCGCGACAGTCTAACTACGCCACCGAACATAGCCTTCACAGCATCACCTTTGGCCGACTCAATAGCTATATTAGAAGAGGTCACATCAGTTATCTTTCCCACAGGAAGAGGGAAAGAATATTCATCCTTTGCCAACTGTGAGAAATCCACCATGAAGGCATTGGAATGAGAGAAAAGTCCAGGAGTCTCAACACTAATCTGATGCTGTTCCACATTAGTGAAATCATCCACAGCAAAGCTTGTCAGACATATTATCGAGATACATACGAATATAGCTGTTTGAAATTTTCGATTCAGGCTCATGACTGCAAAGGTACGAAAAAAATGCCGTAAAAACAAGGCTATTATAGAAGATTAACGATATTCATCATAAATTAGTGAAGACAAAAATTATCAAAAATCATCAAATTCACGTTAATTGCCACAGATAGCACATTGATATCACACAGTACTTTTGAGAGTTGGAAATACATGATTATTTGTCAGTTTAGGGAAGTTTACCAGATATAAGGCTGTGAATATTTGGTCATTCCGATAATTCTTTGTACCTTTGCACATGATAAATACAACCAGCAATATAAGCTGGTTCACATCATGTGATATGGAAATAAAGGACTTTGCTATAAAATGCTTCCGAGATGAGGCACAAGCCATACTGAACCTCATTCCATTGCTCGACGACAATTTTCAGAAAGCAGTGGAAATGATATATAGATGTAAGGGAAAGCTCATCGTTACAGGTGTTGGCAAGAGCGGTCATGTGGGAGAGAAGATAGCCTCCACCCTCGCCTCTCTTGGCACTCCTTCCTTCTTTCTGAATCCGCTCGATGCCTATCATGGCGACCTCGGAATGATAGACGCAAAAGATGTGGTGATGGCTATTTCCTATTCGGGCTTCACCGACGAGCTACTTCGCTTCATTCCGTTACTCATTGAGCGTAAGGTGCCTATCATAGGTGTTACGGGAAATCCCGACTCGCTTCTTGCACAATACTCTATCTGCCACCTAAACATAGCCGTTGACCATGAGGCAGACCCTCTGAACCTTGCTCCTACCTCTTCAACCACCACGACAATGGTTATGGGTGATGCTTTGGCCTGTGCCTTGGTACACATGCGTAACTTCAAGCCTAACGACTTTGCACAGTTCCATCCAGGCGGTTCACTTGGCAAACGACTTCTCACCACGGCAGAGGATGTGATGTTCAAGGAAAACCTTCCTGTCGTCCCAGCCGATATGCGACTTGGAGAGGCTATCATAGAGGTAAGCCGAGGAAAGCTCGGTATGGGCGTATCGCTTGATGAGGAAGGACGTATCATCGGCCTTATAACCGATGGTGACCTGAGACGCGCCACAGAGCGTTGGCAAGAGCAGTTCTTCAACCACAAGGTCAGTGACATCATGACCACCTCACCGAAGATAGTACTGCCAACGACAAAGATTACCGCCATTCAGGCAGTAATGCAGAAATACAAGGTGCACAGCGTGCTTGTGGCTGATAAGCAGAAGCATTTGCTCGGCATTGTGGACCACTATGGATGTATGCTTTAATTCAGATAACCATTATATAGAGTTTTTGTGAACACCCAGATATGAACATAGCAATAATCATAGCAGGCGGTTCAGGCAACCGCATGGGACAGGATATTCCCAAGCAGTTTATCAACGTTCATGACAAGCCAATACTTATCTATACCCTCGAAAGTTTTCAGCATCACGAGGATATAGATGCTATAGGGGTTGTCTGCATAGAAGGCTGGGAGAATATGGTTCAGGCATACGCAAACCAGTTCAACATCACCAAACTGCAATGGATAGTAAAGGGAGGCAGTTCGGCACAGGAATCAATACGCAACGGAGTCTATGCCCTTGAAGGGACATGTAGTGACGATGATATCATAATTGTACACGATGGCATTCGTCCTCTTGTAGAGCCTACAGTACTCACAGATGTGATAGCCAAAGCAAAGGAATACGGAAATGCCGTAACCTCAATGCCTTACAACGAGCAGATATTCATGGTGAGCGAGGATGACGAAACAACAACCACGCAATATATTCCACGAGAACAGCTCCGACGTGTCAGTACGCCTCAGGCCTACCGCTTTGACTTACTTGACAGCAAGTATCACGAAGCATACGAGAAAGGCATAGGCATTCATGGCTCTAACTATGCCAACACAATGATGGTGCAACTCGGTGTAAGACTGCATTTTGCCCTGGGTTCGGACAAGAACATAAAACTCACGACCAAAGACGACCTTGAACTGTTCAAGGGGTACCTGTCACGCGACAAGGGTACATGGCTCAAATAAGAATATGAACAAGGAGAACGCATTATATCAGCAAGACCTCAGAAACATTGTCTCCATGCCAGGCATTGAGACTCTGCACGGCAAGACTATACTCATAACAGGTGCCACGGGAATGGTTGGCACTCACCTTATAGATGCCCTTATGCTGTTAGGGGATGTGAAGGTCTATGCAGTTGGCAGAGACAAGAACAGGGCTATGGACAGGCTCGGTTCTTACTACGACTCACCCCTATTCACATTCGTAGAGCAGGATGTTTGCAATAAGTTTCCTTCAGACATTAAGCCTGATATCATAATACCTCTTGCAAGCAACACTCATCCACTGGCATACTCGCAGTACCCTGTAGAAACCATGCTTATCAACATCAAGGGAGCAGAACATGCACTTAATCTCGCAGTAGAGACAGGTGCGACTGTACTCTACCCATCTACTGTTGAGGTGTATGGCAATGCCATTGGCGAAGATACTTTTTCAGAAGACTATACAGGAAAGCTAAACCTGTCAACGCCACGTTCGTGCTACACAGAGTCAAAGCGCTCGGCAGAAGCAATGTGCCAATCGTTCATAGCAGAGAAAGGAGCAAAGGTAAAGATAGTGCGTCTCAGTCGCCTGTTTGGCCCTACAATGCTAATGACTGACAGTAAAGCTTCGTCTCAGTTTATAAAGAAAGCCCTCGCTCACAAGGACATAATCCTAAAGAGCGAAGGTAATCAGTTGTTCTCATATACGTACATTACAGATGCAGTACGTGCCATGCTCCATGTCCTTATATACGGAGAAGTAGGCACGGCATACAATATAAGTTGCGAGTCATGCGATGTAAGACTGAAAGAGTTTGCAGGGCTTTGTGCACAATATAATGGTAAGGACGTTATCTTTGAGCTACCATCAGAAACAGAGCAAAAGGGTTTTAGCGTAGCTCAGAAAGCCGTACTCGACAACTCACGCCTACGCTCTATTGGCTGGACTCCTCTATACAATATGAAGGATGCCCTATGGCGAACATTAGACATTATTGCATCTTAACCTCAACACGAGCCTTGAGATTATAGAATGCTTTTAGATGATGAGGAACACGCTTGTCTTCTGGAGGCATTTGCATATAGTCGCCATATACTCCACGCAGATAACTGTCATAATCGGGCATCATATCAATAGTGATGTCGTCAAACGGCATATTCTTCGTCTCACCTTTCAGTATATCCGCACTAAAGACCTCACGAATGCCATACGCACCTCCATAGTTTATAAGACTATGAGTGCTTCCATACGGATATTTCCTGCATATCCCATCAATTCTATTAAGCAGGAATCTTCTCATCTTCTTGCGGAAGAAGAATCCCAACATCTTGACTACGAATCGTCCCCACTCATGCGGAGTAAGAAGAAGAGACATGTATTCGACAAAAGAATTATGTGTAGAGACCGCTTCAAACCTGTTTCTGTATTTCCTACATTTCTCCACAAGCATTTTCATTTCCTCTGGGTTATCACTCGTAGAATCAAGGGCGAAGACATCTATATACACTCCAATAACGCATGGAGTGTCCCATCGCTCCACCAAAGTGGTATTCTTGTTACAGAACTTTACGAACGACAGATTATATCCTTCATGTGTTTCAGCAGAAACAAGTTCATAGCCCCCAAGATTCTCAGTCCTGCAGATTTCAACAAACCTGTCATAATCAGGCCTTGGCATTGCCACGTCAATGTCATCATCCCAAGGAATAATACCTTTATGACGCACAGCACCAATAGCAGTACCACCAACTGCGTAATAGGTAAGTCCATGCCTATGGCATAAATCATGGAACTCCCGAAGCACATCAGTAATGAT
>JAGCWG010000438.1 GCA_017961965.1 Bacteroidaceae bacterium
AAGTATCTTGACATTCTCAAGACAACAACCTTTCACAAGGAATGGGCAGAGCACTACGACTCGCTCGTAAACAATCCAAAGCTACTGAGCGAGTATCATGAGTTTGATGTGGTCAAGGAACTTTACGACCACATGGGTTCAACACTCGACGGTGATAACGGTCTCTGCGAGATGTACCTGCTCAACTACTTCAGCAACACGATGAACAAGGACAGCAAGCTCCTTCAGGAACTAACACTTGCATACGCCTGTATACAAAAGGACATCCAGATGTTCTGGCCACGCTTCTTCCTCTATGCCAACCTTCACAAAGGCGAGGATATGCCAATCCACTATCAGGAGGCAGCCTTCCTTTACGGCAACCTTGAACCGGGTTCAATGGACATCAGCCACATGCCTTTCGACAAGGAAAAGGTCATTGACCGTTACGCAAGTTTCCAGAACATGTCACAACAAATCATGCGACAGCAGAAGAGCATGACAGGAGATATCGACACAAAGAAGGTCGGCGAACTTATGAAGCCAACCTTCGGTGATACATTCTACTGGTTCTACTTCTTCTGCCGTGATGTTAAATCTTATTGATTTTTAGAATAAAGCATCTGAGGTCACAAGGCTGTCAAATAGCCATCAAACCACGATACTATCCAAGGTACCAACCGCAATACTATTCGGGTTACCAATCACAATATTATCGGAGTTGCATACCGAAATAGTATCGGGGGGACTGAACTGATTAATAAGGGAAGTTACAGACCTCTTAGAACGATAAAACTCGATGCCCAAGTCCCGGATGGCATCCTCCCATTCAGGGAGATAGAAGAGGGACAGAAATATGAAACAATCCATATCAATCATAGCACTTGCAGCACTTCTCGCTGCCTGCGGACATCCATCCGTGCCAACAACATACAGTAGCGACAACAAGGTGCCAGTAATATACCCTGACTACACAGACGTAGTCGTTCCTTCAAACATCGCGCCACTCAACTTTGCCGTCATGGAGCAAGGTACAGAGGCTGTAGCTCGTTTCACCTTCGCTGGTGGCGAATACACATACGGCGACGGCAAGAAGATTGTCATCGACGAAGATGAGTGGAAGGAGATGCTTGCCGCTTCCAAGGGCAAGGACATCAAGGTAGATGTATTTGCCAACAACGGTGGCAAATGGACTGCATACAAGAGTTTCAATATCACCATTGCAGAAGATGATATTGACCCATACATCTCATATCGTCTCATCCAGCCATCATACGTGGCGTACGAAGACCTCTACATCAAGCAGCGTGACATCACCACGTTCGAAGAGAAAACAATATACAGCAACCTCAGCGTGTCTAATGAAGAGGAAGGACAGTGTATCAACTGCCACTCATACAAGAACTATAAGACAGACAACATGCTCTTCCACATGAGACAGTCATTTGGAGGAACGATGATTGTTGACAATGGCAACGTCAAGAAGGTTGACCTCAAGACAGACTCAACCATCAGCGCAGGTGTTTACCCAGCATGGCATCCTACACTCAACCTCATTGCATTCTCAACGGACAAGACAGGACAGTCATTCCACACCAAGGACATATCAAAGATTGAGGTACAGGACACACAGTCTGACCTTATCCTCTACGACGTCGATAAAGACGAGGTAAGCTATATCTCACGTGAAGAAAACGAACTTGAGATATTCCCTACATGGTCGCCAGACGGCAAGACTCTTTACTATGGCTCTGCATATTTTGTATATACAGGTCGTGACCACGACAAACCAGACTCACTCCAAAACGACACAGCAGCTCCTATAGCTATGGAGACTGAGATGATACAGCGTTACAAGGAATGTCGCTACAATCTTTATAAGAAGTCATTCGATCCAAAGACCCGCACTTTCGGGGAAAGAGAACTGGTATATGATGCAGTGGCAAACGAGAAGAGTGCCACACTCCCACGCATAAGCCCGGACGGACGCTACATCGCCTTTGCAGAAGGCAATTGGGGATGCTTCCATGTATGGCACCCTGAAGCAGACATTCAGATTCTTGACCTCAAGACTGGCAATAAGGTTACTACCTCACCAATGAACAGCAAGCGTTCTGAGAGTTATCCTGTATGGTCAAGCAACGGCAGATGGATTATCTTCGAGAGTCGTAGAGACGACGGCAACTACACACGTCCTTACATTGCATACTTCGACAAGAAGGGCAAGGTTCACAAGGCATTTGCCGTTCCACAGAAAGACCCAAGTTTCTATACTTTCTTCCTCCGTAGCTACAATCGTCCTGAGTTCATGGTCGAGAGCGTAAAGATTTCACCAAAGGAATTTACTTCCATGGCAAAGACAGAAGCAAAAAAGGTAACCTTCAAAGAGGACGCAAAGAAGTAATAGATGAAACATACACAATACTATTCAGCACTCGTCTTTGCCATCGTAGCCTATGCGCTACTCGTGATGCACAGCGAGTATCTCTATGCCCTGCAGGACAACTCCATCTTCGTCAATGGACACACCTTCATGCAGGAGATGCTGAACCGTAAACAAGGACTATGGATATGGGTGGGAAGTTATCTCACCCAATTCTTCTATTATCCATGGCTTGGTGCATTGATGCTCAC
>JAGCWG010000439.1 GCA_017961965.1 Bacteroidaceae bacterium
AGTGTATAGTTGATGCCTGATACGAACATGAAGAACGTAAGGACATACTCAATCATAGGCGAGTTGAATACCTCGTGCAACATGGCAGAATGTGTACCGTAACCTCCTGTTGCTGTTGTACACATGGCATAGTTTACGGCATCGAACGTGCCCATGCCGCAAAGCATGAGCGAGATGATGCATAGGATGGTGAGTACCACATATACCGAACCTATCCATTTGGCTGCCACGCTTATGCGTGGATGCACCTTGTCGTGAAGAGGTCCTGTTGATTCAGCCGCAAAGAGCTTGACTTCTCCAACTCCGAATGCTGGCAGGATGGCTATGGTGAAGAACACTATTCCGATACCTCCAATCCATTGTGTAAGGCTTCGCCAGAAGAGGAGGCAGCGAGGCATTGCATCTATGTTATCTATTATTGTTGCACCCGTAGAGGTGAATCCAGACATCGTCTCGAAGAATGCGCTTGCCACATCAGGCACGCTTCCGTCAATAAGGAACGGCAGCATACCTATGATTGTGAATACAACCCATGTGGCAGACACAACGATATATCCGTCTTTTCGTCCCATCGTTTTGCCCGAATTACGTCCTATGAGTATGCATATCACACCTGTTACGCACGCTATGAGTATAGGCAAGGAGAAAGACTTTACGCCTTCACCATATATAAATGCGACTATTTGGCAAAGAGCCATCAGTCCTGCCTCAATATGAAGCAGAATACCAATAATCTTTAATATGAGTCGCCAATTTATCATAGAGATGCCACCCCACCCCCCAAAGGGGGTGTCCGTCCGGACAAGGGATTGTTTATTTTTTATTGATGATTGAAAAATGTAATCTTAAAAGACATTTTCCCTAAGGAAGATGCGTCTTTTAATTAAACCACTTGTCAAGTTTCTTGAGTGTGTTGCCTATGCAGAAGACCACGACCTTGTCGCCAGCCTGAAGCTGTGTGAGTCCTTGTACAAGCATACTCTTGCCGTCACGAATCATACCTCCGATGTTTACTCCGTGAGGCATTCCAAGATCCATAATTGTTTTCTTTGTCACACGTGAACCTTCCTTCACCACAAACTCTGCCACGTCGGCATCTGCCACGGTAAGCATCTTGACATTATCCACATCACCTTGCAGGAGCATACGGTAGATGTGACTTGCAGCAATGACCTTCTTGTTGATTATAGTACCCACATCGAGGTCTTCTGCCATATCGAAATATCCTATGTTCTCAACCTGTGCAATCGTCTTACGAACGCCCCTACGACGAGCGGCTACACAGGCGAGAATATTCTGTTCGTCATTATCCGTGAGTGCAAAGAACGCTTCCTGATTACTGAATCCTTCATCGTTGAGGAGTTCCATGTCGTAACCCTCACCGTTGATGATGAGTGTACGTTGCTTGGTAAGAGAACCCAACTGCAGACAACGCTCCTGATTTGGTTCTATAATCTTTACCGTATATGAATCAGGCAAAGCCCAGTCAGCACGTACGGCAAGCTTGCTACCACCTATGATTACCGTGTGGTTCACATTAGGATAGTCATCCTTACCAGAGAGGTGACGTATGGTGTTTATGCCTTCACGAGTGGTCATGAAGAACACAAGGTCGCGAGGAAGAATCTTTTCGTCTCCGTAAGGTACGACCGTCTCACCTCCACGCTTGATTGCCACCACATGGAAGTCGTGACCATAGTTCACACCTATCTGTTTGAGAGTGTGCCCTACGAGTTGGTTGTTCTCGTTGCAGATACCCTTGCCGTTGATGATGTTGGTGTCGTGCATCATGACACTAAGGAGTAGCATGTCGCCATTATTGAACTCCCACAACTGGCGCACCCAACTGTAACGGGCAGATGCTGCGATATCGTATGAGGCAAGAAGTTCCGGATAAACGAGAGACTCAACACCCATATTGCGGAATATGGCAAGATTCTCTGGCTTCATGTATTCATAGTTGTCCACACGAGCCACCGTTCTTTGTGCTCCCAACTGCTTGGCAAGCATACAACAGGATATATTCTCACTCTCATGTGGAGTGACTGCAATGAAGAGGTCAGCACCATCCACATCTGCATCCTTCAACCCTTTGATTGAGGATGGCGACTTAGGCAGGGTCATGATGTCCAAGTCGGAATTGACCTTGCTAAGCTTTTCTACGTCGCTGTCCATAAGGACTACGTTCATATTGTCCTTAGACAGCAAGCGAGCCAAATGTGTGCCGACCGCACCGGCACCGGCAATGACTATTTTCATAACACTCTTTATAATGTCAAATCTATAATCTCAAATCTATGCCTTCTGATATGAATGTCAAATCTATAATCTCAAATTTATGCCTTCGGCTGTATTAGAAGTTACGTCTGTGCCTTTTGCTTTACAAAGCGTTGTGGAGGCATAGATTATACATTTTAGACTTGAAATTTCAATATTTCGTTTGCTATGCTCTCGGCATCCATGCCTACAATCTGGTAGAGTTCAGATACTTTACCGTGTTCCAC
>JAGCWG010000440.1 GCA_017961965.1 Bacteroidaceae bacterium
CTGTCATGATGATATGTCCCTTATGTCCGAATGATGCACCCCAGGAGTTATATACTTCCAACTTGGTTGGATTGCCGTCCTCGACAAGGACAACAGCCTTGAGTGTCATGGCGTGAGTTGAACCAGAGTCGAAAGACTTGATGCGCTGTGCCTTGTCCATACCGAACTTGACGCCGAAGATGTCATCGTAGTTGTAGTTGCTGAGGTCAGAGATACCTGTTGTACGGTCGAGGTACTTGCTTACGTCACAAGAGAAGTACATCATTGTTGAGTCCTTGATACTTGCGATGGCTACCTCCTTGATGTCGTCCATTGGAAGGTTGAGGTAGAGCCAGTTATGACCATCGTATGTGTGGCGGTCATACTGAATCTCGTATGTCTTCCAGTACTCACGACTTGGGTCGTTCATGAGCATGATGTAGTCATTCTGGAGGTCAAGGTTGATGTACTCCTTGTAGAATGACTGTGGAGTGTAAGTCTTAGGAGTGCTGATGTACTTGCCGTTCTCATCCTTTGGTGCCCATGTGAACTCTGTAACAGGCTCACCGAGACCGAGTACGAGCATCTTGTAAATCTCTGAGAGGAAGGTTTCTTTCTTTGTCTGAAGAACCTTGTCAGAAGCCTTAGCGTCTGCGCGGAGAGCGAGTGCGTCCTCACGAAGCTTGCGCTTGAGGAATGTTGTGAACTGTGAAGTATTCTTGGCTGTATAGTTGTCTGGCATCACGCCTGATGGCACGACTCCGTACTTTGCAACGAGGTCGGCAACGCCTGTGAATGTACCTCCGTCAGAGAGTGGGTTCTGGAAGAGCCACATGACTGTCTGGTCTTCCATAGGCTTCTTGCGTGTGTCGATGATGGCCTGAAGGAAGAGGTTTGACTTCTCAAGCTGGTCGTAGAAGAACAGGTAGTTCTGTGACAACTCAAGGGAATTGAGCTTCTGCTCGTTAATCATCTTGGCACGAAGCACGTTCATACCTGTGAAGAGCCAGCAACGTCCGCTTGAACTCTGGTCTGTGATACCCTTGGAAGGAACGGAGTTGCTGAAGTATGTATCTTTCTCCTTCTTTGTTTCTGGGTTGAGTGCAAGAGTGGCAACGCTACCATTTGAGAGTGCGTTGTGAATTGCTTTGTTTGCACCAGTGAGAGTATTCTCCTTGGCAAACTTCTGAAGCATGTCGGGTGTGATGTTCTGCGCATAGGCTCCTGTTGCCAATGCTGCGAGGGTTAGTGTGATAATTGATTTCTTCATATATTTGTTAAGTTTTTATGTTTTGGCCCCCCGACCCCCGATGGGGGCGGCCTCCGGTTATGGGGCGATGGAGACCTGAGAATTATAATATTTTGAGTTTTTGAGTTTTTAAGTTTTTGAGTTTTTAAGTTTGTGGGTTCTTGCGGAGGAGGCTTTTGCCGAGTTCGATAAAAATGGAGTTTTACTCCCTTAGTTCCTAATTCTCTTAATCTTCCATCCTATGGCGGCAACGAAGCAGCTCATGAATGGGCTGAGGTAATTGAAGAAGCAATAAGGAAGGTACGCAATGGTCGGTACTCCGAGGACGGTGGCCTGAGTCATTCCGCAGGTGCTCCATGGGATGAGTACGGATGTTACTGTGGCAGAGTCTTCTGTGGTACGTGAGAGAAGTTCTGGTGCATAGCCTTTCTCCTTGTATAGGTCCTTGTACATGCTTGCCGATACGATGATGGAGATGTACTGGTCGCTGGTTGTCACGTTGAGTAGGAAGCCTGTGGCTGCTGTGGCAGATACAAGCGAACATACTCCCTTGATAAATCGCATGATGACAAGCGTGAGACTATGTAGCATACCGCTTGCGG
The DNA here is from genome assembly GCA_017961965.1 of Bacteroidaceae bacterium. The sequence continues at coordinate 1,831 of JAGCWG010000440.1, forward strand.
TCATCACTCCTCCGAAACACATGGCGCAGAGGATGAGCCAGATGGTGTTCATCATTCCTGCCATTCCACCAGTTGATACGAGGTCGTTGAGCGTGGCGTTACCAGTCTCTATTGCTGTAGGTCCGTACCATGTCATCATGACTCCTTTGGCAAGGGTTAGAACAGACATTATGTTGCTTCCTGCCACCTGCATGAGGATGTGAGGCTGGAGGATGATGGCACATATCCCTGCCACGAGAGATGATACGGAAAGTGTGATGAGCGAAGGAACCTTCTTGGCTATGAGTATTGCCGTGATGACGGGCACTACCAGTGTCCACAAGGATATGTTGAACGTACGTGAAAGACCTTCGGTATATTCTGCAATGTGAGCATCTTCTCCATTATACCAGAATCCGGCAAAGAGGAAGATGATGAGTGTGATGGATATGCTCGGTACGGTGGTGTA
>JAGCWG010000441.1 GCA_017961965.1 Bacteroidaceae bacterium
ACGAATGCACACTTGTTACACTGGCAACATGTGTTAGGATCCCATACTGGAACGAATGCTGCAACACCACGCTTCTCGTATGCTGCAGTTCCCTGCTCCCACATACCGTCCTCGATTCCCTTGTATGCTGATACTGGGAGGAGGTCACCGTTCTGAGCGTTGATTGGACGAACGAGGTTGTTGATGAAGTCTGGGTCATCGTTCTTAACCTCTGGGTCTGCTGGGAGGTTAGACCATGCTGGGTCAACTGTGAGCTGCTTGTACTCGCCACCACGGTCAACGGCTGCATAGTTCATGTTAACGACATCCTCACCCTTCTTTCCGTAAGACTTAACGATAGCCTTCTTCATCTGCTCTACGGCAAGGTCAACAGGGATTACCTCTGTGATACGGAAGAATGCTGACTGGAGGATTGTGTTTGTACGGTTTCCAAGACCAATCTCCTGTGCAATCTTAGTAGCGTTGATGTAGTAAACTGTGATGTTCTTGTCTGCGAAGTACTTCTTAACATTGTTAGGAAGGTTCTTAACAAGGTCGTCACCCTCCCAGATTGTGTTGAGGAGGAACTGTCCGTTCTGACGGAGACCGCGGAGTACATCGTACATGCGGAGATAAGCCTGAACGTGACAAGCTACGAAGTTAGGAGTCTTGATCTGATATGTTGAGCGGATTGGTGTGTCTCCGAAACGGAGGTGTGAACAAGTGAAACCACCTGACTTCTTAGAGTCGTAAGAGAAGTAAGCCTGGCAATACTTGTTTGTGTTGTCACCAATGATCTTAACTGAGTTCTTGTTAGCACCTACAGTACCATCAGCTCCAAGTCCGAAGAACTTAGCCTCGAAGATGCCTTCGCCACCGAGTGCCATCTCCTCCTCAAGTGGGAGAGAACGGAATGTAACGTCATCAACGATACCGAGTGTGAAGTGATCCTTTGGCTCTGGGAGTTCAAGGTTCTTGTAAACTGAAAGAATCATAGTTGGAGTAACGTCGCAAGAACCGAGACCGTAACGGCCACCGATAATCTTTGGAGCGTTCTCCTGTCCGTAGAATGCATCCTTAACGTCGAGGTAAAGTGGCTCGCCGTTTGCACCTGGCTCCTTAGTACGGTCAAGAACAGCAATGCGCTTGCAAGTTGAAGGTACTGTAGCGAGGAGACGATCTACTGAGAATGGACGGTAGAGGTGAACTGATACCATACCGTACTTCTTGCCGTTAGCGTTAGCGTAGTCGATAGCCTCACGAGCTGCCTCTGTAGCAGAACCCATAAGGATGATTACGTCTGTAGCGTCTGCAGCACCATAGTAAGAGAATGGCTTGTACTCACGACCTGTGATCTTAGAGATCTCAGCCATGTACTTCTCTACTGACTCAAGAACTGAATCGTAGTATGGGTTGCAAGACTCGCGGTGAGCGAAGAATGTCTCTGGGTTCTCTGCCATACCCTTAGCAACTGGATGCTCTGGAGTGAGTGCGCGTGAGCGGAACTCAGCAACCTTATCCATTGGTACGAGTGGGCGGATATCCTCCATGTCGATTTCCTCAATCTTGTGATACTCGTGTGAAGTACGGAATCCATCGAAGAAGTTGATGAATGGTACGCGAGTGTCAAGTGCAGCAAGGTGAGCTACTGCAGAAAGGTCCATAACTTCCTGTACAGAGCCTTCGCAGAGCATTGCGAAACCTGTCTGGCGGCAAGCCATCACGTCTCCGTGGTCACCGAAGATACAGAGAGAGTGTGAAGCAACTGTACGAGCAGATACATGGAATACAGATGGGAGGAGCTCACCAGCAATCTTGTACATATTTGGAATCATAAGGAGAAGTCCCTGTGATGCTGTGAATGTAGTGGTGAGAGCACCAGCCTGAAGAGAACCGTGAACAGCACCTGCTGCACCAGCCTCTGACTGCATTTCCTGTACGAGTACTGTGTCGCCGAAGAGGTTCTTGCGACCCTGAACAGCCCACTCATCCACGTGCTCCGCCATTGGAGATGATGGAGTGATTGGGTAGATGGCAGCAACCTCTGAGAACATGTATGCTACATGTGCAGCAGCTGTGTTACCATCACAAGTAATGAATTTCTTTTCTTTACCCATAATAATGTTTAAATTTTATAATGTGTTCCTAAAATACGGTTTTTTATCGCCTCCCCTCGGGGAGGTCGGGAGGGGGCCTCAATATAGGAATCCAAATAGCCAGAGTGGAATCTGGTTGCCTTCACCTATATCACACTGGTTGACAGCAAAGAGAGTCTTTGACTTACTCTTCAGCTTAGCTGAGTATTCCGCAATCTTGAAGTCATACTGACCATCAACGAGGAATGAGCATAGAGTACCCACCTTGTTAATCTTGTGGTCTTTCCAGAGAGCGTTGCAGAAGAAGCACTCAAGCACATCGTGAGTGTCGAATGTGCGAGGATAGAAGCTGTACATGAGGTTTGAGTTGTGAAGAAGAACCCTTGCAGGCTTCTTTGGGAACTCATCACCCTTGGCATAAATCATGTTCACAAGGCGAGCCTCCATCAGATACTTGATGTAGTGCATAACCGTTGCACGTGACATACCCAGCTCCTGAGCAAGTGAGCTTACGTTAGGTGCGCTGCTTCCGCTGATTGTGAGAAGATAGAACAGCTGCTTAATCTTAGCAAGATACTTGAGTTCAATCTGCTTGACGAGCAAGATGTCCACCTCTCTCATCATGTTCATATTCTTGAGAAGATTCTCCGAATAATTCTTCTTCTCGAGGAAGAAAGGATAGAATCCATGGTGCAGATAGTCCTGGAAATAGTCGCGAGGATTGACCTGTTCAAATATCTCCTTAGCTATCGCCTCATGGTTATTGATGATTTCCTCCAGTTCGTAATGTTTCAAACGGAGGCCAGTCTTTACGTTGAGATACTCGCGGAATGAGAATCCGCGCAGGTTGTACGAATGGACGATGCCGTTAAGTTCCGGATTCTCTTCCTTGAGGCGCATCACAGGCGAACCTGCAAAGACAATCTTCAATCCCGGATAACGGTCGTAACATTCGCGGAGTTGTTGACTCCAGTTAGGCTGCTTATATACTTGGTCGATAAGCAGAACCTTGCCGCCTGAATGGTAGAATTCATCGGCAAAGGCAGCAATTCCGACGTTCTGCACGTAGAAATTGTTGGTGTTGATGTATAGGCAAGTTTTGTCATTAGGAGAAAAGTTCTCCTTTGCATACTGGAGAAGGAAAGTAGTCTTTCCCACGCCGCGCGCGCCTTTAATACCGATCATTCTGTCTTTCCAGTTGATCTCATCCATTAGGTCTCTGCGTACAGTAGCAGGCAAATGCTCTACCAAGTATGCATGTGTTCGGAAAAAAGATTCCATACTTTCTTTCGTATATGATTGTTAAGTCAAGAAGGATTTTATAGGTACATAACAATATTCATATTTTGCTTATGCCCTATTCTTCAGGGTGCAAATGTAGTGTTTTTTTTCTTAAATGCAAACTCGACTTTACAAAATGTGTCTAATTTGAGTGCAACCTCTTCAAATTAGGTAATATTGAACATTTTGGCAGAAATTACTACACTTTTTTACATTTTTCTTTTATGCCACACTCACGTAAATCTCATACAAGTCTCATAATAGTCTCATATAAGTCACTACTTAGTCAGTACTTTATGTTTTCAGAATTCCAAAAAGAGACGGACAGACAAGTGAACATGCTGATTTAACGGCACTTCGTTGTGCTCCTATATTCCAAATGGCATTACAACTTTATCCGCACCTTCAAAAATGCTATATTTTCTATCGTCACTTAACCCCTCTTCAGTAAAATTAATATGTTCATTCAGAACCATATGTAGATGGTCTGTCTCATATCTGCCATTCTGTTCTCCTTCAAATAAAGTCATGCTAATGGAATTGGGCGAAATCAAATCAGTGACTAACAGAAATTATAACCCACTTCCCGTCATTGTCCTTGCCTTCACGCTTCAAAACACCAAACTTCTGCAAAGCTGAAAGGTCGCATTCGATGGTGCGCTGGCTCACCGACAAGATCTCCGACATTTGTTTGCCGGTGATTGTCGGAGACTCTTTGATAAGATTGAGGATTTTCTGCTGACGCTCAGTGAGTTTCC
>JAGCWG010000442.1 GCA_017961965.1 Bacteroidaceae bacterium
ATAAGCGGAGGTATAGAGTTCAACTGGCCTCAGCACCACCGCCCTTCAACATTCATGCCTGTTGACTACAAGATAGAAGAGAACAAGGACGGTTCCGTTACAGTATGGGTAAACGAGCGCGAGCGTATGTTCCATCAGCAAGGACAAGCTGGTTTCACTCTTCGTCCTGGATGTGCATATCTTGAGATTAAGGGACGACTCTACAACCCTACCGAGACACCACAGACATTCCTCTGGTGGGCTAATCCTGCCGTGGCTGTAAATGACGCATACCAAAGCGTATTTCCACCTGACGTTAATGCTGTCTTTGACCACGGAAAGCGTGCCGTAAGCTCTTTCCCTATTGCTACAGGCACATACTACAAAATGGACTATTCTGCGGGAGTAGACATCTCTAACTACAAGAATATCTATGTTCCGACATCATACATGGTGGCAAAGTCAAAGTACAACTTTGAGGGTGGCTACGAGAACGATACTCATGCAGGTATGCTTCATGTAGCCGACCACCATATTGCTCCGGGCAAGAAGCAATGGACATGGGGAAACGGAGACTTTGGACGTGCATGGGACCGTAACCTCACAGACGAGGACGGACCATATATCGAGCTTATGGCTGGTGTATATACAGAGAACCAGCCTGACTTCACATGGCTCATGCCTTATGAGGAGAAGAGTTTCGTACAGTATTTCATGCCTTATCGCGAACTTGGCATAGTCAAGAACGCAAGCAAGGACTTCATGCTCAACATCAACCCATTGGCTACGGATGGCGACATACCTGCAGGTACTGTCAACTTCAAGGTCTTTGCCACAAGCAAGCAGAAAGTAAGGGTAATACTCAGGAGCAAGGATGGCAAGATATACTACAACAACGAACTTGTCATCTCGCCAGAGTCAATACTTGACGTAACAACCGGTACAGAAGGTGCCGACTTCAACTCTCTCCGTCTCGAAATAATCAAGAACGGAAAGACTATGCTCTCTTGGGAACCTGAGCCAGACGAGATACAGCCAATACCTGATGCTGCCGAAGCTGCCCTCCTTCCACAGGACATCAAGACTAATGAGCAGCTCTATCTCACAGGTCTTCACCTTGAGCAGTATCGTCATGCCACATGGTCAGCACTCGACTACTATGAGGAAGCCCTCCGTCGTGACCCTATGGATGTGCGATGCAACAATGCAGTGGGATTATGGTATCTCCGTCGTGGACGCTTTGCCAAGGCTGAACCTTATCTTCGTACAGCCGTCAAGGTGCTCCAGAAGCGCAATCTCAATCCTTACGATGGAGAGCCTATCTACAACCTTGCCCTCTGCCTCAAGTATCAGGGACAGTACGACGAGGCATACGACTGGGCATACAAGAGCACATGGAATGCTGCATGGCAACAGGCAGGCTTCATGATGTGTGCACAGATTGCCACAATGAGAGGCGACTATGAGGATGCGCTCTATCTTATCGACAAGTCATTAATCTATGGATGGCATAACCACAAGGCACGTGCACTCAAGACTACCCTCCTCCACATCACGGAGAGCAAGGAACTTGATGCTTATGCAAAGGAATCGCTTGACATCAATCCATTCAACTATGCCGTTCTCTACGAGACAGGCAAGACAGACGAAATGCGCGAACTAATGCGCAAGGATGCCAACAACTATGATGAGCTTGCACTCGACTATGTGGCTGCAGGACTCACATCGCAGGCTCTCGACATCTGGAACATGGCAATAGAGGAAGGTGCCACAACTGCGCTCACATACTACTACATTGCTTGGCTCACAGGCAACGAGGATGACCTCAATACTGCAAGCCGACAGAATGTGGCATACTGTTTCCCTAACCGTATGGAGGCAGTACAGGCCCTCAGCACATTCACGGATAATGCCAATGCCAACTATCTCCTTGGTAACCTCTTCTACGACCGTCGTCAGTACGACAAGGCAAAAGAGTGTTGGGAACGCTCAGAGGCTCTCAATCCTGCCCTTCCTACCGTACATCGTAACCTTGCACTCCTATACTACAACAAGGAGAACGATGCGGAACGTGCATTACAGGAGATGGAGATGGCATTCACACTTGACCAGACTGACAGTCGTGTATTTATGGAGCTTGACCAGTTATACAAGAAGTTGCAACGTCCGTTTGCAGACCGTCTCCAGAACTATGAGGCTCTGCCATCTGTCGTTGCCGAACGTGATGACCTTATCCTTGAGCATGCCACCCTACTCAACCAACTCGGAAGGTACGAGGAGGCAAAGGCAATCATCGACAGTCACGTGTTCCATCCTTGGGAAGGTGGCGAAGGCAAGGTTTCAGGACAGTACCAGTTCTCTCGCCTTGAGATTGCAA
>JAGCWG010000443.1 GCA_017961965.1 Bacteroidaceae bacterium
CTCTATGGGGAGGGAGTAGATTACTCTGAACGATAAAATAACGAACAATCTAACCAACATCCTCCCCATAGAGGGGGAGGTGCCCGAAGGGCGGAGAGGGTCTTCTCTCCGTGCCCTCAATGGAGCACATGCGACCTCTGAGAACTCTAAACAAATCAGAGTATTAAGAAAAAAACTCTGTGCTCTCCGTGGCTCCGTGGGGGGATAAAATTCAACCGTACAGTTCGAATAATTTTGCACACCTACTTAGTGTGAAAGCTATTTATGATTATGAGCGCCATGCTCCCTTTATCATTCCTCTTAACTTCTCGTTGAAGCCATCGGCAGCAATGAGGTCTTCGAGGTTGAGGTGCATACGGTAACGCCAGTAGTGCTTTGGATTGGCTGGTATGTTGATGCGCTCTGCATTTGCGTCAGGCAGACGGAGTGCATCCGAGCCGGCAAGCCAGTCCTGGAGCGTGATGATGCAAAGGGCTGAAGGACACTGGAGATGGCGCATCACTATGTCATCCGCAAGCCATGATGGCATTGGGTGAGGTGCAGGGCCTGAATAGCCAAGCACGTTATTGAAATACTCCTGTGCCGTTGGGTAGTCCTCGTCCCACCACATACGCATGGTGGCTGAGTCATGACTTGATATTGTGCACACGCTACGCCAAGGATTGTTTTGGATAACTCCGAACTTAACGCTCGAATCCTTTGGCATGGACTGTATCTCAAGAGAGAGAATCTGAAGCTGGTTCATTACCCAAGGAACACAGTCTGGCACCATACCGAGGTCTTCGGCACACACGAGCATATCCGTGGCATCGACGAGTACAGGCAACTTCTTCATTGCCTCCTCATACCAGAACTGGTTGTTACGACGATAGTAGTAATCGTTGTAGAGACGGTTGAAGTTGTCCTTGTCATGTTGCCATAGCGTCTCATACACAGGGTCGAGCTGTACGGCGATGCGTGGATGGAAAAGCTCAGGATGCTTATGGTCACGCACAAAGAGCACGTTGCTGATGAGTGAGTACAAGCCGTCACGTAGCTGCTTGAGTTCCTCGCTATCCTTGTCTGCCTGTGCATTGTACCATGCCTCTACCTTGCGCTGCGTGTCAAATTCCTCCTTCATGTTCCAGATGTCATCATGAGCCCAGCGGAGGAAGGTCTGCTTCACATAATCCTGCTTACCTGGGAAGAAACGGTCGATAATCCAATCGGCTATGAATGGCTTGGTCATGAAGTCCTCATCAAGCCATAGACCGTAGCCTTCAATCTCCTGCTTGCTCATGGCAAGGGCTGGAGAGAACTGACCGAGGAGGCCATGAACAGCATCGGTAGGTATCTCCCAGATACGGAAGAATCCGAGTACATGGTCTATGCGATAGGCGTCAAAGTATTTCGCCATATTCTGGAAACGGCGAATCCACCACTGGCAACCGTCCTTGAGCATCTCGTCCCAGTTGTATGTAGGGAATCCCCAGTTCTGACCGTTGACGGAGAAGTTGTCCGGTGGTGCACCTGCCTGACCGTTCATGTTGAAGTAGCGTGGCTCTGCCTGTGCATCACATCCATAGCGACTCACGCCAATAGGTATGTCACCCTTGAGCATCACGCCCTTTGACTTTGCATACTCGTGTGCACCACGCATCTGCTTGTCAAGTATGAACTGTATGAAATAAATAAAATTGACATCCTTGGTTGGATAAGTGTCATGGTCAAGGCAGAAGCGTCCGTAAGGTTCAAGCCATGTGCTTTCTTGGCTCACGAATGTCTTGAACTCCTCACTACTGATTACGCCCTTGCCTTCCTGCGCATATATCTTCAGGAGATAGTCTATCTTGGCATTGTTCACAGCCTCGTAGTCTATCTGCGGAAGGGCATTAAGCTTTGCCTGTAACTTGTCAAACTTAGCTTGCTCCTTGGCATCTGTAAGTCGTGGCAACTGTCGCAGGTCGCAATACTGTGGATGGAGGGCATATATGCTTATGCACGAATATGGATAGGAGTCCGTCCATGTGTGCGTGGATGTAGTGTCGTTGATTGGCAGAATCTGCAGAATCTTCTGGTTGGTAAGTGCCACCCAGTCTATCATCTTCTTTAAATCGCCAAAGTCGCCCACTCCAAAGCTGCCTTTGCTTCGGAGAGAGAATACAGGAACTGCCGTTCCTGCTATGCGAGTACCTTCTTGTAAGTGCTTCATTTCAATTCATAATTCTTAATTCATAATTCATAATTCTTCTCATTCCTTGATGGCAAGCACGCATGCAGAACCGATGATAAGGAATACGCCTGCCAGTCCGAGCATCATGACCTGACTACCGCCAACGAGGGAGAGGAATACACCTCCCAATACGGCAG
>JAGCWG010000444.1 GCA_017961965.1 Bacteroidaceae bacterium
GCCTACTCAACGGGTCTTATCGAGCAGAAGGATATGGCAAAGGCTGGTTTCCTATCAGGATTCGTTAGCCTCGTGATTGGATATATAGCACTTATCATTTTGTGCAAGTACGGAGTGCTTTAAGTGAAAAGCTAATAGTGAAAAGTGAACCTTTAGCTCGACGGAGTCAAAAATATATTTTACTCTGTTCGCGAAGAATTTTAAGAACGAAAATTAAAAAAATTAAAGAAAATTTCTTCTTAAATATTTCTCGCAAAGAAACTCTAATTGAAAACAATAAAGCGGATTATCGAAGTCGATAATCCGCTTTATTGTATTTGCTCTTTTATGAATTATTTACTACTAATGAAAGTTTTAACCTTTTCTGTAAGTTTATACTCCCAATTAAAGACATCAGCTCTTAATTTCAAACTAATATCATAAAGCAACTGTACATTTGGATCTTTACTTATTAAAAGATAAAATTCCAATTCTTCCAGTGATATCTGCTTGTAATAACAATTGCACATTATGGTGAAAAAGTTTCTTTCGGCAAAATCAATTAAATGCTTTTTCTTTCTTTTTGAATAATATGTATATTCCAATTGCTTTAATGCAGCATCTAATGCAACATCACATTTACGAATTTTGTATAATTCACGAAACGTGTCTTGGTATTGCTCAGGGCAATCTGGTAGAATTTCGCAATCGTATTTTCTTGCCTCAAAAGCCTCATTTCTTAATTTCTCATATTCATCTCCAAATGATTCTGCTGCATCCAAAGCCCTCTCGACGACTGAAGCAAAATATGGATCCAAATACATTGCGCAAACGCTATCAAGAACGGCTTCGCTCACATCATGATAATATGGTAAGGTGACATCCACATAGTCATCCAAGTAACGAGTTTCGATGTATTCTTTTTCTCTTTTCTCCAACTCTTTCTTCTTCATGTCCCTGAATAAAACGGGCACCATCTCGGAAAGATAAGCTCTGGTATGCAATTCTGTTGCATCCATTTTGTTCAGGATAACATAAGTACGTAATTTTTCTCTTGTTACATTCTGTGCTGTTATGCACAACGAAAGAAGAAAAAAAGTGAAAAATAAATAAGAATGTTTCATGATTATAATTTTATTGCATTAGTCACCCTCCCCATAGAGGGGGAGGGCTGGGGAGAGGGTCTGCTTAATACCTGAACGAGCTACCTCCAGCGAACTCACGGATGAGTGATGTTGGTGGTATCTGGTCGAGAGGAACGGCTGTGAAGTACTTGAGGAACTTGCGGAGACGACTTGCCTCTGCATACCCTGTTTCACATTCGCTCACCTGTTCGAGGATAGGAAGCACCTGATTACGCATTACTCCAAGCTCGTAGAGGAGGGCACTATTGAATGTTGCATCTGCATTCTCTTGGAACGGAGTAATCCATTTCTCCTCACCACGTGCTACGCTTGGTCCTCGGTTGATGGTTTCGAGGGCTGAGTAGCCACGGTAACGGTAGTCGCGGATGATGCGACGAAGGAGACGTATGTCGGATGTTGATACGAAGTTGTGGTCGTCAAGTGCGATGGTAGTCATCGTGGAGACATACACACGATACTTGTCCTTCTCGTCTATGAGCTTTGACATGATTGGGTTGAGTGCATGGTTACCCTCAAGGATGATGAGGTCGTTGTTATTCAGTTTAAGTTTCTTGCCCTCAAACACTCGTTTACCTGTCGGGAAGTCGTAGCGAGGAAGCTCAATCTCCTCACCACGGAGGATGGCTGCCATCTGCTGGTTGAAGAGTTCCACATCCACAGCCCCTATACACTCAAAGTCGTAATTACCGTTCTCGTCAAGAGGAGTATCAACACGGTTGACAAAGTAGTCGTCCGTAGAGATGATATGTGGACGAAGTCCACTTGCCATAAGAAGGATGGCAAGACGCTTACTCATGGTTGTCTTACCGCTACTGCTTGGACCTGCCACGAGGACAATCTTCGACTTGCGTTCCACAATCTCGTCAACGATATGTGAGAGTTTGCGTTCCTGAAGTGCCTCACTCACGTTAATCATCTCGGCAGCATAACCTGCCGAAATGACCTTGTTGAACTCACCCACGGTACGCACGCCGAGAATCTGTTGCCAGCGTTGCTGCTCACGTACCACGTCGAGCATCTTTGTCTGTGGCACAAGGTCGTTGAGCTTGCCTGGGTTGTTGATGGATGGTATGCGGAGCAGAAGTCCGTCGTAGAACTTGATGAGGTCGAAGAGATGAATCTTGCCGGTACTGTTGAGGAGGCAGCTGTAGAAGTAATCCACGGTATCCTCAAGGCGGTAGTAGTAGGCATAGAGCTTTGACTGGCTCTCGAGGAGCTGAGCCTTACTCTCCATACCTTTCTTGCGGAACATATCTATCGCTTCTTCGATAGGGCATTGTACCCTGTGGATAGGCATGTCGGCATCAATAATCTCCTGCATCCTGTTCTTGATGGCAAGTGCGTCCTCTGCCGATATCTCGCGGCCAATCTTCAGCTCACAATAGTAACCCTTGCTGATAGGTGTCTGGATGATGAGTTTGCCATCGGGGAAGAGGTCTTCCACAGCTTTAGCCAGGATGAAGAACAGGGTACGTGTATAGACACGCATACCTGAACGGCTATATAGGTCGAGGAACTCCACGTCCTTACTGTTGTAGAAACGGTAGTTCAGTCCCTGAACTTTGTTATTGATTCTTGCACTCACAGGACCATATTCCATCTGTAGTCCTGACTTGGCGTATATATCCTTGAGGCTGTCACCGAGTTCAGCCTCTATTATTTCGTTATTGAGGTTTTTGCAACGAATTTGTATCTTGTTTGACATCGTTCCCTTCGGAAGTTAAAAATTAGAAATGCAAGTTTGATAATTGTTCTCAACACAGAGGACACGGAGCACACAGAGTTTTTTCTGAGTTCTCTGCTCTCTGTGTTGAAAGCAGTCAGCGAACAAAGTAAAATATCTTTTCGCTTTTAGTTGAAACACAGAGGACACGGAGCGCACAGAGTTTTTTTCTCTGAGTCCTCTGTGCTCTCTGTGTTGAAAGCAGTCAGCGAACAGAGTAAAATATCTTTTTCACTCTTCACTTTTCACTTAAATATGCTGCCAACTTTGCTACGGCACGTGCGCGATGGCTGATGCCATTCTTCACATCGTTACCCAGCTCTGCAAAGGTCTTGTCGTAACCTTCTGGTACGAATATAGGGTCGTAGCCGAAACCGCCATCACCACGCTTATCTGCTACCAGATGACCTTCTACCGTTCCGTCGAAGAAATGCTCCTCGCCATTCATTACAAGGGCAATGGATGTGCGGAAACAAGCCTTTGGCAGGTTATTGCCATCAAACGCTCCTATGGCGTTAAGGCGACTGAGAAGGCAGTTCATGTTGCGTTCGTCCTTTGCCTCGCCAAGAGTGTCAGGATTTATTCCGAACTCAGCAGCATACTTGGCTGCAAAGCGTGCTGAGAATACACCTGGGAGATTATCGAGGCACTCTACCTGAAGACCTGAGTCGTCGGCAAAGCAATCCATTCCGAAGTGTTCCTTTATATACTGAGCCTTCTGCAGGGCATTACCCCTGAAGGTGTCTGCCGTCTCAGGAATATCTGCGTCGCATCCGATGTCCTTGAGACTCATTATCTCATACTTATCCCCAAGGATTGAACGTATCTCCTCAAGCTTATGAGCATTATTGCTCGCAAAAACAAGTTTCGTCATTATAGAAAATATTTTCGGCAAAGGTACGCATTATATTTTTAACGAGTTAATAATGCTCTCACAATTTGTGTCCCACATGATTGAGTGAGTATGTCTTTGGCATGAAATATCCTATTTAGCCTATATTCTTCACACATGAAAGCAATATTCTTGTCATATTTTTATGTAGGATAATCATAATTTCATTATCTTTGTGCGTCAGACTAAAACTGCCATGATTATTGAATATATAAACTTCTGAAGAACAAATAAACAAACTGTATGAAAATAAAAGGAATACTTAAGTTGTTGGGAATACACATCCTATTCGGTGCAACAATAATACCAGTCGCAATTTATTTTGTTGTATCCAATTATAGTTATTATGCGGAAGCCATGTTTGTACACCAGATTATTGTGGTCTTATTCTTATATTGGCTATTCCGTCGTACAAGAGTTTCATTGGAATTTGAAAATACAAACGTGAAGAACGTTTTAATCGCCTTGCTGCTTGGGGTTGTTGTGTTTGGAATGAACTATACAAATACGCTTTTCAATGGTTCACATGAGAATGATAATACCTTGCTCGGCTTCTTAAAGGGTGTCATGTTTGCTCCGATATTGGAAGAACTATATTTCCGTTTATGGATGACAAAGTACATGTTAAGACATGGAATAGGCACGAAGGCTATATGTCTGATTTCTTCCGTATTATTTTGGCTTGGACATATACAAGAATCTAACGTATTCGGTTCTCTTGGATTATCAGTTGCAAATTGGCGTATTGATACTTTGTTCGTAGCTATCCTGTTGTTTGTTCTTTACAAGAAGACCAACGACATTCGCTATTCGATTATTGCTCATTCCTTAGCAAACCTTTTGGTGAATTTATTCATTTAGTACATCCGTATGTAAAGTACGGACGAATTACGGACGAATTACGGACGAATAACGGACTATGAACTTTGGGACAATACGTATTACTTTACGATATTATATGACGAAAAGCATGACCCGACAGCAGATGGGGGCACAAAAACTTAAAACAAATACATTTATCCCGAACAGATTCAAATAAAGTAAGTTTGTTGTCATATTTTAATGACTAATAATCAAAAAATGTTTATCTTTGCCTCGTCAAACAAATCTTAAATGCATAGATATGACAATTATAGAATTAGAAGTACCAGATGATAAAATGGTGCCAAAGGTAGTTCAGGCATGCAAGATGCTTATTGGCGTGTCATCTGTAAAGGTACAGAGAAAGCCAAAGGCAAAATCTCAACACCAGTTAAACGGTGAGGATGCTTCTGAGTGTCAAAAATAGCTGACGCTCCGTCAACAAAAATTTGACGGAGCGTCAGTTTTTTATTGACGGAGCGTGGGGTATTTTTGTGTCATACGTATGAATGATGTCGTTGATACGTATTTGATGATGTACTTTTAGATACTATTCTTGAAATATTGTATGGGAATCACATAGGTTTAAGTACTTTCAAAGTACTGACTAAGTCCTGACGAATTCGAGACTAAGTACTGACTATGAACTTTAGGACAAATGGCGAAGGGGAATATGTAAATTCGTTATTCGATACGAC
>JAGCWG010000445.1 GCA_017961965.1 Bacteroidaceae bacterium
CACATAGCCAAATTTTTTAGTGACTATGTGCAGAGATGAAGTGTCAAAAAGATGCTAACGGGACTTTTTCAGTGCCCTCACCATTTGGCCCGCCTCTTTTTTTTCTTTGTAAAGAAGGTTTTAGTTGATTGCGTTGTCGATGTCAGCACCAGCCTTGAACTTAGCACCTTTCTTTGCAGGAATAGTGATAGCCTGCTTTGTAGTAGGATTGATACCCTTACGCTCTGGACGCTCAGAAACTGAGAATGTACCAAAGCCAACAAGGGCGATCTTGTCACCAGCCTTAAGAGCGTCTGTGATAGCCTCGAGCACTCCGTCAAGGGCCTTCTTTGAATCTGACTTGCTCAATCCTGATTTTTCAGCGATTGCGCTTACGAGTTCACTTTTATTCATAGAAAACGTTTTTAAAGGAATTGTAATTAATATTAGTTATTTGTTTTTAATAAGATTTCTGCTGTTAATCAGTTTATATTCATGGTAACTGCTTGTCTTATCGATGCAAATATATATGTAATTTTTCGCTACGCAAATAAAAAAAACAAAAAAAAACACAAAAAGCATTAAAAATATTTGCTTTTGCGCACATTTTGCTCCTAAACAATCGAAAAAAGCACTAATTTTGCACTCGAAAATTATCACAGATATGAATATACCACCAGTTGTTAAAGGATTACTTATCCTGAACATTGCAGCATACATCGTCGCAGAACTCATGGGAGTACAATACAGTGGTATGCTGAGTCTTTATTATTATAAGATGCCATTTTTCCATATCTGGCAACCTGTCACATATATGTTCATGCATGGTGGCATAATGCACCTCCTGTTCAATATGTTTGCGTTGTGGATGTTTGGCCGTATCATGGAGCAGGTGTGGGGACCGCAGAGGTTCCTCCTCTACTACTTCGTGTGTGGAATCGGTGCAGCCGTGGTTCAGGAGGTTTGTCAGGAGATAGGTTTGTTGCATCCTTATGTGAGTACGGTTGGAGCTTCAGGAGCTGTGTATGGTATTCTTCTCGCATTCGGAATGACTTTCCCTGATGAGAAGATATTTATCATACCTATTCCTTTCCCTATAAAGGCAAAGTACTTTATCGGATTCTATGTGGTACTTGAATTGCTTGAGGGTTTGGGAGCAAGGGATGGTGTGGCTCACTTTGCCCATCTCGGAGGAATGTTGTTTGGCGCAGTATTCATCTTGCTCTGGAAGGGTCTTGCAGACAAACGCAGAAGGGCTTACAGCCAAGGCTATTGGACGCAGACCTCAACAAGTGGTTATGACAAGGGGGGAGACAGTTTTATAGATAAGCTGTCAGGCGTATTCCAAAGCAAGAATAAAGCTCCTAAGATGACAATCACATACGGAGAACGTAATCAGGATTACAACTACAATGCTCAGAAGAAGCAGGACAGCGAAGAGATTGACCGCATACTTGACAAGGTAAGGAGTGGTGGCTACTCCAACCTCACCAAGGAAGAGAAGGAAACACTCTTCAAGGCAAGTCAGAAGTGAGCTAACAAATGTAAACCCAATGAAGAAAAGGATAAAGTACACATTTATATTCACGTTCATTGCCATCAATCTCATGATGATAATGGCAATGATTTTTTGTGCGTATAGTAGTTACATAAGTCCTCACACTCACCCCAACGTCTCATACTTTGGCATGATGTTCCCAGGAGTGCTTGTGCTCAATGTGCTTTTCATTCCTTTTTGGCTTATTGTCAAGAAGCGATTTGCATGCGTTCCTATCGTCGGATTGCTCACCTGTGCGAGTGCAATAAGGGCTTACTGCCCTATAAACTTCTTTGTTGATGAGGAAGGAGCGGATCTTAAAATCGTTTCGTACAACGTAATGGCAATGGGCGACTCCACTAAGCATAACAAACCTGGTGAGAATCCTATTGTCCTTTACCTGTTGGAACAGGATGCAGACATTGTCTGTACTCAGGAATCATGGAATCTTAACCATGGTACAAATTTTGATACTCTCAGAACCGTATATCCTTATATCGATTTGACGACAACCCACAAAAACGTCATGGGTATTCTGTCAAAGCATCCTATCCTTGACATCACAAGCCTTGACAAAGAAGAAGATGTACGCATGCGCACGATTGCCTACCACATCAAGGTAGGTGAGGATACGGTGCTTGTACTCAATAACCACTTTGAGTCGTTCAAGTTGCATGATGACGAAAAAGAAAACTACGAGGAGATAATCTATCATCCTGACAACGGAGATAACGAGCAGAAGATTGACAGTCTCCTCCGCAAGGTGGTGGGTGCAAACAGTGTACGTGCCCTGCAGGTCGATTGGCTTGCAAACTATGTGAACAGTAGCAAGGAGAAGTACATCATCCTCTGTGGTGACTTCAACGACACCCCTATCTCGTACACTCATCTTAGAATGACAGAACGCCTGAATGATGCATATACGAGAGGAGGAAATGGTCCTGGATGGTCGTACAATCGCAACCACATGTATTTTCGTATTGACAACATACTCGTCAGTGAAAACATTGAAGCTTGTAAGGCAAAAGTGGATGATTCGATAAGCGTAAGCGACCATTATCCCATCATTTCATGGTTAAAACTCAATAAATAAGATGTTAAAAGTAACTTTTTTTGTGTCAAGAGTACAATATTAAGCAAATTTTAGTAATTTTGCGCACGAAATAAATCTGAATATCTTAACAAACTAAATATTCACTAAAATGCAAAACAAAGGATTTATCAAGTTTTTGGCTGTAGCATTGACGCTCATCTGCTGCTTCTACCTCAGCTTCTCCTTCGTAACTTCTTACGTGGAGGATAAGGCAGAGAAGATGGATGAGAAGGAGGCAGAGCTTTATTTGGATTCTCTGAATACAACTAAGTTCTACCTTGGTAACTACACTCTCAAGGACTGTCGTGAGACTGGTATCGGCCTTGGTCTTGACCTTAAGGGCGGTATGAACGTCATCCTTGAAGTGAGCGTTCCTGAAGTAATCAAGACGCTTGCAGACCACAAAACAGATCCTGCTTTCGTAAAGGCTGTGGCTGATGCTAAGGCTGAGACAAAGGAGGATCAGAGTGATTTCATCAACGTATTTGTCCGTAAGTATAAAGAGAACGCAGGTGACAAGCCACTTGCTACTATCTTTGCTACACAGCAGCTTAAGGGCAAGGTTAGTACTAACTCAAGTGATGCAGAGGTTATCTCTGTTCTTCGTGAAGCTGTAAATGAGGCTGTTGACAACTCTTTCAACGTGCTCCGTACACGTATCGACCGTTTCGGTGTTGTTCAGCCAAACATTCAGAAGATTGAGGGACAGAGTGGACGTATCATGGTAGAGCTCCCTGGTATCAAGGAGCCAGAGCGTGTCCGTAAACTTCTTCAGGGCTCAGCAAACCTCGAGTTCTGGGAGACTTATGATGCTCAGAAGATTGTCCCACTCCTCTCACAGGTAAACAATGCCCTCCGCAACAACGGAACATCTGCTGCCAATGACTCTGTAAGCGCAGAGGCAACAGATTCGACAGCTGTTGCTGCTGACACTACAGCTGCAAAGAGCGAAGCTACTTCACTCCTCGCACAGGTAAAGTCAGACGACAAGAAGGCTGCAGGCAACGCTGCTACTGAGGCAATGAAGAAAGAGAACCCACTATTCTCAGTTCTTCAGCCAGTACAGGGTAATGGTGGTTGTATGGTAGGTTATGCTTTGGCATCTGATACTGCCGAAGTTAATGCTCTCATTAACTCAGAAGTTGCTAAGCGCATCTTCCCAGCTGACCTCTCACTTAAGTGGAGTGTCAAGTCAATGGACAAGGCTGGTAAGGTATTCGAGCTCTTCGCTATCCGTACAACTGGCAAGGGCGGTCATGCTCCACTTGAGGGTGATGTCGTAACTGAGGCTAAGAATGACTTCAACCAGTTCGGTAACCCTGTAGTTTCAATGAAGATGAACTCAGAGGGTGCTCGTCGTTGGTCACAACTCACAGAGGCAAACATCGGTCACGCAATTGCTATCGTACTTGACAACTACGTTTATTCTGCTCCTAACGTAAATGGTAAGATTGACGGTGGTAGTTCTGAGATTTCTGGTAACTTCACTATAGAGGATACTAAGGACCTTGCAAACGTACTTCAGTCAGGTAAGATGCCAGCTCCTGCAACAATCGTTCAGGAAGACATCGTCGGTCCAACACTCGGACAGCAGTCAATCGAGGCAGGTATCTGGTCATGTCTCATTGCATTCGTACTCCTCATGGGTTACATGATTGCAATGTATGGATTCCGTGCAGGTATGATTGCTAACTGTGCTCTTATCCTCAACTTCTTCTTCTCATTCGGTATCCTTACTTCACTTGGTGCCGCACTTACTATGTCTGGTATTGCAGGTATGGTATTGACACTCGGTATGGCTGTGGATGCTAACGTGCTTATCTATGAGCGTACAAAGGAAGAGATGCGTGCAGGTAAGAACCTCAAGAATGCTATTGATGCTGGTTATAGCAACGCATTCTCAGCAATCTTCGACTCTAACGTAACAACAGTCCTCACTGGTATCATCCTCTTCAACTTCGGTACAGGACCTATCAAGGGATTCGCAACTACACTTATCATTGGTATCATCTGCTCATTCTTTACTGCAGTATGGCTTACTCGTATCGCTTATGAGCACTTCGTACACAAGGGCAAGTGGACAAACCTTACATTCTCTACAGCAATCTCTAAGAACATGATGCAGGGAACTAAGGTTAACTTCATGGGTAAGTATAAGACTTCATTTGCAATCTTCGGAGTAATCGTACTCGCTTGTGTTGCTTCATTCTTCACTCGTGGTCTTAGTCAGTCAATCGACTTCACTGGTGGACGTAACTACAAGGTTGAGTTCGTACAGGAAGTACAGCCAGAGGCACTCAAGGAGGCTATCGTTAATCAGTTTGAGGCTAACAAGACATCAGATGAGGCAGTAACAGTATCTGTAATCTCAGTTGTAGGTGCAGATGGTAAAACAGGTAACACAGTTCGTGTTTCTACTAACTACCGCATCGATGAGGATGGCGCAAATGTTGATGCTGAAATCGAGAATACTCTCTACAACGCATTTGTTGCCGCAGGAGTAGTTGACAAGTCAGTTACTGTTGATCAGTTCCTCGACCGCGACAACCGTGAGGGTGGTTCTATCATCTCTTCTCAGAAGGTAGGTCCATCAATCGCTGAAGATATTACTTGGGGCGCAGTTTATTCTGTATTGCTCGCTATCCTTGCAATCTTCATCTACATCCTCGTTCGTTTCCGCAACGTAGCTTACTCTGTAGGTTCAATCGCTGCACTCGTTGTCGATACTACTCTCGTTATCGGAGCATTCTCAGCACTCTATGGAATCCTTCCATTCTCTCTCGAGATTGACCAGACATTCATCGGTGCTATCCTTACTGTAATTGGTTACTCAATCAACGATAAGGTGGTTGTATTCGACCGTATCCGTGAGAACTTCCAGCTCTATCCAAAGCGTGACCGTCAGCGTCTCTTCAACGAGGCACTCAACTCAAGTCTCGCTCGTACAGTCAACACAGCAGTTTCTACATTCGTAGTGCTCCTCGCTATCATCACTCTCGGTGGTGAAAGCATCCGTGGATTTGCATTCGCTATGATTCTTGGTGTTGTTATCGGTACAATATCTTCTCTCTTCATTGCTGCTCCTATTGCTTACCTCGTAATGGTTGCACGTATCAAGGATGAAGGTGAGGAAACTGCTGAACAAGCAAAGTAATGAACGTATAAGATAGAAA
>JAGCWG010000004.1 GCA_017961965.1 Bacteroidaceae bacterium
CTTGACAGTATGGCTTCCCATTCTGCAAGAGTATTGACACCCCAGTTAGGGTTCTTGCTCCATGTCGTTCCGAAGTAGTATGTGTAACCTGTCTTGTAAGGAGCTATAGCAAGAATATGTCCCGTTGCTATACCATTCTTACGTTCTTGATACTTGGCTTCTGTGAGTTTGTCTGAATATATTGTTCCGACATATATCTTGCCCATCTGACGAGCAAGCTCATCCTTGTACTTCTTGTTATATACACTTGCATCTCCAAGGTCTTCGTAACCAAGATAGCCATTATCCTTGCTTATCACGTAAGCAGCAGGATTCTGCTGGTGGATAACCACTCCAGATGCAATGTTTGGAGTTCCCGTAAGACCTGTATAACTGATGCTAACCTTGTTGAACAGGCTTCCTGCATCGAGTGTGATGACACGTGTCTCAGTCACCTTCTGTCCGTTATATTCTATCTCCGGATAAGTCAGTTTGACTGTGAAGCGGAGAGGACCGTTGTCGAGTATCTCGTATGACTTGTAGCACTTAGGCATACAGAGGCTTCTGTCAGCATTAACGAGAGCGTTTGCACCTCCACCGAGTGTAGGACCTACTGTATAGCAATCCATTCCCTTTCCATGGTCGATGTGATAGCAATATGCATTATACACTTGGTCGGCAAGGTCATGATAGCCACGCTCATGCAGTTGCTTACTAACGCTTCGCATCTCCTGATTCTGTTCACTTGCATACCAGTAGTCGAGCATAAGCTCATCAGTACTCTTATTGAATAGGTCATAACCTACGGCACCACCATGTCCGTAGATGCGATAAGCCACGCGGTCATTCTCCCATCCGAACTCGTCTCCTCGTTCGGTAAACAGACGACCTTTGGCAGCCTTCTTATATTCCTTTGGAGTACCCTCCTTGACGTAATAGACAGACTTACCCTTTGCAGCAACGCTTGCCTGAAAGATAAGCTTTCCGTCATGTGTCACCTGACTTGCCAACTCGTTGCCGTCAGCATCAGTAACAATCATACTACCATCTGTGCCAAGCTTCTGTCTTACAGCCTTGGCATCAACCTCCACAACTTCATTTGAACGAACTACAGTAGCAGGATTACTTACCTTGAGTGTAACCTTGTCAGCTGAATAAGCAGAAACAGCCACACACATGACTGCAAGTGAAAAGAATATTTGTTTCATGATTTTTAAGTTTATGACTTCCTCCCAACCTCCCCGAGGGGATGAGTATGAATATACTCCGTTCGTTGAGTAGTTATGAAATTTCAAGTTCTTTAGTTATTGTTTATAAACAATATTTCAGATGCAAAAGTAACTTATATTTATCATTCTTGCAAGAGATTATGAAATAATGACTCATCTTTCTGAAAAGAATAAGGGTGTGTCATCAGTCAATATTGACTTTTGGCACACCATTATTTTGTTATGTTTAGGATCCTTCTTTAGTTAAGTCACAATATTCATAATCAAAGTCCACGCATTTCTTTATATGCATTCAGTCGTAAGGAACAAATATTGAATTAGTAGTATTCAAGCGCAGAATATGAAGACCTTCCTGAACGGCATCCTCTGCATCGTCAGGGTCTGAAAGATAATGGAGTGCCTCTGTCAACATAAGCCTTCTTATCTTCGGTACTTGTTCGGTAAACTCTTGTAATTCCATGTTTTGATTATACTTTATTTGGTTTTGTTCTGACTAATTTATGAATCCTTTTCAGACTTTGTACATAACTATATCGTCGTTCTTTCGTTTTCGCTACCGAAAAAAGCAATTTTTTTTGTTTTTCGCCTTACAAATTTATGGAAAAACTATAAAACATCAGTATTATCATAATTCTTTTTGAAGTTTTCCTTCCTACTTCTCTTTGTTTTCTCATCATTCTGATTGGAAGCAAATGTTGTAAATGGGGAGTTGTCCAAATAATGGACACAATAGTAAATTTATTTTTGTCTTTTGGGGCGGAAAGTGAAAAATACACGTTCATATCGCTTTCATGTTTGTATCTTTGTCACATAAAACTTAAAGATATGAATTTACAGACAAGAAATAAGGTTCATACTTGGGTCGTAAGGATATTGATGTGCATGGTGCTTGTCGTAGCTTTATGCACGTTCTATTTCTTTATGGTTCAGTCATCATTCGGATTGAAGGTGTCAAGTTCACGTGAGGCTAAAAAGGACTTGATGACATTGGCTTGCTATCCTAATGGTAATGTGGATCAGGTTCAGAAGGATATTACCAACCTCGTGGATAATAAATTAGACATAAAGAATTATATGTTTTCATACACTTGTGATAAGACATGTATATATAAGAAGGGTGTATATGACATGAGTAATAACGATGTGTGCTTTGTGTCTGAAAGAGGTCTGAGCCTGTTCAAGCCTACTATTGTTGAGGGCTCGTTGAAGTGGCGGCATATAGCATCCAAGGAAAGATTCAGAATTCACAACCCAAACTATAATCTTGAATTAAATGATGTGAAGCAAAGGAAGTATGTGGATACTGTTGTTACCTTGGTCAAGTGTGGTGCTATGATTCCACGTTCTTTGGCTGAGGAACTTTTTGGCGAGGGCAAACGTGCCGTGGGTAGGACTATACGTTGGTGCGACAAGATTAACTATCATTCGGAGAAGGTAATCTGTGTGTATGAAGATTTCCCTAACTATTCGGGTATAGCCAATAGCATTTATCTAAGTACGAATGATGGCATAGCTAAATACGTGGATTATGATGTGTTTAAGTTTAATTTTGATATGAATGATAATCGCCATCTTGTAAGTATGTTAAACATCAATGCTTTGATGGAAAAATATATAGGCGAATTGCCTTTGCA
>JAGCWG010000446.1 GCA_017961965.1 Bacteroidaceae bacterium
ACTTGGTCACTTATCAGCTTATGCGTTCCGACGATTATATCAACCTTACCCTCTTCAAGTTCCTTGAGTACTTTCTTTGTTGCTGCCGTACTTCTTGCACGTGAGAGATATTCCACCCTTACAGGGAATTGTTCAAGTCGTTTCTTGAACGTCTGGTAATGTTGGTAAGCGAGTACAGTCGTAGGAACAAGTACAGCCACCTGTTTGTTGTCGCAAGCCGCCTTAAACGCAGCACGAACAGCCACTTCCGTCTTTCCAAAGCCTACATCGCCACACACGAGACGATCCATTGGGCGTTCCTTCTCCATGTCAGCCTTGACATCCTGAGTTGCCTTGAGCTGGTCAGGCGTATCCTCGTACAGGAAGCTCGCCTCAAGCTCATGTTGCATGAACGAGTCAGGACTAAACGCAAAACCTTTCTCCTTGAGACGCTGTGAGTAGAGCTTGATAAGGTCACGGGCAATATCCTTCACCTTGGTCTTTACCCTCTCCTTCATCTTCTCCCACGCTCCAGTACCGAGACGGTTGACACGTGGCGGCTCACCTTCCTTAGCCTTGTATTTAGAGACCTTATGCAGAGAGTGAATGCTCACGAGGATGAATCCGCCATCCGAATAATTGATTCGGATTTTCTCCTGCATCACGCCATTCTCATTCACACGCACAAGTCCACCGAAACGACCTACTCCGTGGTCAATATGAACCACATAATCGCCTGGCTCAAACTGTTGTATTTCTTTTAGAGTGAGAGCCACCTTACCCTTGTGTGCCTTGTCCGACTTCAGGTTATTCTTGTGGAATCGGTCAAATATCTGATGGTCGGTAAAGTAGCATCTCTTGTTTATATTGTCTATAAATCCTTCGTGAATAGCCTTGCCAACAGGTTCAAACACGACCTGTTCATGCTCGCCCTGTGCCATCTCCGAGAAGATGTCCTGAAGACGTGCAATCTGTTTCTCGCTATCCGCAAAGATATTTATTCTATAGCCTTCCGTCTGAAGCCTTAGGAGTTCTGACTGTAGAAGTTCAAAGTTCTTGTGGAACAAAGGCTGAGGGCTCATACTGAAACGAACGACGGCATTAGACTTGCCCGATGTCTCGTCATCAAGTATTGTTGGGCGCAACTCGACCTTACGGAACCAAGACATACTACGGACAAAAGCCTGTCCCTCAACCATTACCTTGTCCTTGTCAAGGACCTCACCCTTGCCACCAGCCTCAGCACTCTCAACATTTATTGCAGAAAGCGAAAAGCCTTCGTCGTATATCTGTGCCACACGGTCGCATACGTACGCAAAATCACGTGACACGACTACCGTCTCACGTGGCAGGAACTCAAGCATAGCCACATAGTCGCTCTCGCCACTTCCCATCTGCGATACGACAGTCATGCTGTCAACCTTCTCGACCGACAGCTGCGACTGAACATCAAAGGTACGGATGCTGTCCACCTCATCGCCAAAGAAGTCTATACGATAAGGATTCTCCGAGGAGAACGAATATACGTCCACGATACTACCTCTGACGGCAAACTGTCCCGGTTCGTACACATAGTCCTTACGAACAAAACCGAGAGCAAGCATACGTTTTTCAAGGTCGTTGACATCATACATTCCTCCCTTGCTTATGACTATGGTGTTTGCTTCCAGTTTCTTTTGCGAAACGACCTTCTCTGCAAGGGCATCAGGATACGTCACGACAAGAAGTCGCTCATTCTGAGCCATACGGCTGAGCACTTCTGTCCTTAGAATCTCATTACCAGCATCCTTCTGGTTGTATTTTATCGCCCTCTTGTAGGATGACGGAAAGAACAGAACCTTCTGGTCGTCCAGCATCTGCACGAGGTCATGATAGAAATAGCCTGCCGAGTCGGCATCATCAAGCACGAAGACCAACAAGGGCAAACCATCCTTTCCCTCCATCATCTTAGCGACGGAGGCAAATAACAAAGGCGCAGAAGAGCCAATAAGCCCCCCTACGTGAATATGTTCTATTGCTGACGAGCAAATAGATTTACAAAGACTCTTGACTTCCTTATCCGAAGCCAAGAGCGACAGCAGTTTAGATATTTCCAATTTCAACAACAACAGGTCTGTACGACCTTGCAAAACATTTTATATAGTCAAGCACTTCCTTACGTGGAAGGAGCGGCTTCACGTTCATACTGATTACTCTCGTTCTGTTTTGCGTTCTTACTGGAGTAGAATCTACCATAGGCAAATCTAAGTTAAATTGATAATATAAAATCATAACGACTCAACTTGTGTTAGTTGAGTTCTATTCATAATAACGCACCAGAACGATTTTTATTTTATTTTTTCACCCTTATTTTTACAGGATGTTCAATTTTCTGTTTCCACTCGTCAAGAGAGGCGAACCAGTCACGCGCATTATGGTAGCCCTGTTCCTCCTTGTCCGCACAGAATGAGACATAATATCTTATCTTCTCTTTCTTAGGTCTCAACACATACACATAATTGAGTTCATCCTCAAAACTCTTATCTACATACATCTGCGGAACATACACAGCCATGCCTATTGCCTCAGGTGCCCAGATATGCTTCTTACCCATATCTGGATAGTCACATCCCCACGAAGCCGCTATGCCGTCACGAATCCATCCTTCGGACTTATGCCCTCTGCGCACGCTATCCTCAGCCGTCACACCGACCTTCTGCACGCCAGTACAATATGTATGATAACCCCTGTCCGTATTTACATCAACCTGCAAGTCACGATGTCCTGCAACAAGCGTGTAATATTGTCTTGTCGTCTCTTCAAAAAAAGAACCAGAACGACCAAACATTTCTCTACCTATATCATATACCTCGATGACCGTACGAAGAGGACCCGTTGTCACGACTCTCTGACCACGAATGCCCACATCTGTCCAATTAGCAACCTTATCAGCCCCATTTCTTTTCAGGCTACCACATCCCATAGCCTTACCAGCCCAGAGCACATCCACACCATAGCCAGCCTTCAGCTGTTCAGCCGTTGTATAGAACTGTGTTTCTGGTAACTCTATCCTTCGATATTTCTTGCCATAGAGGTCTATGTTCTGCCGTTCGTCAAAGTATATGCGATAGCCTACAAGCTCACTCTCTATCGTCACACCATGCATATAGATGTCATTGAAGAGATTAGTCGAGCCCTTAGCCTCAACCCTCAACAAATCTGGAAACTTATCCTTCTTGTCACGAAACTGAAGGGCCGTATAGATTCTGTCCGTCCACTTTGTCGTATCTTGTTCTCCACAAATCTCGACATCTATGACCTTACGCGAATGTGCCTTGATGTCTGTTACAAAGAACAACTCGTCATTCTGCAAGTCTCCATCCATATCATCCAACTGATATTGAACAGGAGCACCATTATCCGTCACTCTGACATTCACGTCAATCCACTTTATACGATTGATTTCCTTTGACGTTATGACCACAGGCTCATCTTTCCTGTCATAATCACTCTCATTTGTAATCTCGACATGATAAACTTTTGGCTTTCTCATAACAGAAAACGCCATAGTGTCAGGCATAAGCCCAAGGCAGAAAAGTCCCAGCAGAATCTTCTTCATATTCAATTTCTCGGTTAATCCGTTTCAATTATTTTCCTGACAAAGATAGGAATAAAATGTCACACAAAAGCACTCTCCCCGACTTTTTTAATGTCATTTAACTTTGTGCTATACATCACAAACAATTATTTGTCCCTTTTTCCCAACATAGCATATAGTTAAACCACAAACGCAAAAATTTCAGGATAACGAAAACGGATATGAACATCAAATATTGTCCTAAAGTTCATAGTCCGTTATTCGTCCGTAATACGTCCGTAATACGTCCGTAATTAGTCCGTACTTCAAGAGTACCTACTTTTGTACCATAGCCAAAAAAAATGTGCATTTTGCGCATTTGCTTATTCCTCATCATTTTTGTCGTGCGAACACTAGTCTTTTACCACTATTCTGTGGGCACGCATTACCTTCTCTGGGCGTAACATCCGATTCGTTTTCTTGTTGCTCATTTTATTCTCAAATTTCAGTTTTCAGATAGTTAGTTCAAATATCTTAAAATACTTTCGTATCTTTGTGGCAAATTTACGAAAAAATGATTGATTCAAGCATACTTCAAGGTAAAAAGGCAGCTTATTTCACACTTGGATGCAAGTTGAATTTTGCCGAGACTTCTACTGTTGCACAGGAGTTGCAACGATACGGAGTGACCAAGGCACAGAAGGGTGAGACGGCAGACATCTGTATCGTCAACACTTGTTCCGTGACTGAGGTTGCCGACCACAAATGCCGTCAAGCCATTCACAAGCTCGTGAAGCATAATCCAGGCGCATTTGTCGTCGTCACAGGTTGCTATGCACAACTTAAGCCGCAGGAAATAATCGAGACACCAGGCGTTGACCTTGTTCTTGGTTCAAACGAGAAGGGCAACATCATCCCGATGATTATGGATAAGATGACAGGTGCTCATACTGTGCGCACGGCTGAGATTCTTAACTTTGCGCCATCCTGTTCACGAGGCGACCGTACGCGTTACTTCCTCAAGGTACAGGACGGATGCAACTACTATTGTACATATTGTACCATTCCTATTGCACGTGGACGTTCTCGCAACGGAAGCATAGAATCACTCGTGAAGCAGGCTGAACAGGTGGCTAAGGATGGTGGCAAGGAGATTGTCATCACAGGAGTTAATATAGGCGACTTCGGCCATACAACAGGCGAGACATTCTTTGACCTCGTCAAGGCACTCGACAACGTGGAGGGCATAGAGCGTTACCGCATTTCAAGTATCGAGCCAAACCTCCTTACGGACGAGATTATCGAGTATTGCGCAACATCCAAGAAGTTCATGCCTCATTTCCACATACCTCTCCAGTCAGGTTCGGACGATGTACTCAAACTCATGAAGCGCAAGTACGACACGGCTCTCTTCCGTCACAAGATAGAACTTATCAAGTCGCTCATGCCACATTGCTTTATCGGGGTGGATGTAATTGTTGGTACACGTGGCGAGACACCCGAATACTTTGAGGATGCCTACAACTTTATAAAGAGTCTTCCGATAAGTCAGCTTCACGTATTCTCATACTCGGAGCGTCCTGGTACAAAGGCTCTTGAGATACCATACATAGTGACTCCACAGGTCAAGAAGGAACGCAGCCAACGACTGCTCGCTCTCTCGGTGGAGAAACTGAAAGAGTTCTACACCTCACAAATAGGACAGGTGCGTCCCGTTCTCTTTGAACACGCTCCTAAGTCAAAGCCTATGCATGGCTTTACGGACAATTACGTGAAGGTGGAGATTTCGAATAATCCGGAACAGGACAACAAGATTATTACCGTCACCCTTGGTGACTTCAACAAGGAAGGAGATGCCCTATGCGCAAAGTAGCCATTGTAATTCTCAACTGGAATGGTTCTGCCATGATGCGCAAGTACCTTCCTTCGGTTATAGAAAATAGTTATGGTGACGTTATTGTGGCAGACAATGCTTCAACGGACGACTCCATCGAGATGCTAAGGACAGATTTTCCATCCGTCCGCACCATCATACTTGACGACAACTATGGTTTTGCAGGTGGTTACAATAAGGCTCTTGCACAACTTCCAGAATATGAATACTACGTGCTTCTCAACTCCGACGTGCTTATCGCTCAAAAGGATTGGGACAAGGTATTGACAGATTATATGGATGTTCATCCTGAATGTGCAGCATGTCAGCCAAAGTTGCTTGACCTTAAAAAGTGCCATCTTTCATCTGATGGAGATACCCTCACTGGAAAAAGTGATTACTTTGAGTACGCTGGAGCATCTGGTGGTTTTCTTGACCAGTATGGCTATCCATTCTGCAGAGGACGAATACTTGGTACTGTTGAAGAAGACAAAGGACAATATGATGATATCTGTTCCGTACTATGGGCAACAGGAGCTGCTCTCTTTGTGAGGGCAAGTGACTGGAGGAAGAGTGGTGGACTTGACGAGCGTTTCTTTGCCCACATGGAAGAGATTGACCTATGTTGGCGACTACGCACAATGGGAAAGGACATCGTGTGCATACCACAGAGTACCGCTTACCACCTTGGAGGAGCTACTCTCAACCAAGGCAATCCACGCAAGACGTTCCTCAATTTCCGCAACAACCTCCTCATGCTATATAAGAATCTGCCACAGGAGGAACTTCACAACGTGATGTTTGTGCGTGCCATACTCGACTACGTAGCCGCATTCCAGTTCCTTGCCAAGTTTGACCTCGGTAACTTTAAGGCAGTATTCAAGGCTCGTCGCTCATTCTACAAGTTGAAGCCGACTTACAAGCCTATCCGCAAGGAACTTCTTCAAAAGCGCAAGACAGGACACGTTCCCGAACGCTATGACATCAGTATCATCTGGCAGTACTATGCCAAGGGAGTGAAACGATTTAATCAAATAAAGTATTAACCGTTAAAAACAAAATCAGAACTATGAACATTGAAATGCCAAGGCTTCCTTATGCTAATGATGCATTGGAGCCAGTAATTAGTGAAGAAACAATAGGTTTCCACTACGGAAAGCACCTTCAGAACTATGTTAATGCACTCGCTTCTCTTGTCAAGGGTACGGAGTATGAGGGAATGAGTGTGGAGGACATTGTGCGCAAAGCACCAGACGGACCTGTCTTTAATAATGCTGGTCAGGTTCTCAACCATACTTTGTATTTCACACAGTTACGTCCTCTAGGAAAGGAGTTGAAGATGAGCATACTTGATGCAATTAAGTTGAACGTATATTGGCATAATTCTGCAAAGGATACGAACAAACCAAAT
>JAGCWG010000045.1 GCA_017961965.1 Bacteroidaceae bacterium
CATGCTTTTTCCACTTTCCATCCTGCCTATCAGCGTAGGAAGGAAGTCATCATTACAGATTGTACAGGAAGCATCAAGCAGGAACTCATCCATCGCCGTGTTCTCACAGAAGGACGACGCAGTGGAATACCCAGACAAGAGCGACCTCTATGAATACGGTTGCCTTGCCAAGGTTCTCAAGGTCATAAGCCTTCCAGACGGCACAAAGATGGCAGTCATCCAAGGCTATCAACGCATAAGGCTCCTCGACCTCGACAACACAGGCGCATACCTCACAGGTCACATAGAAAATGCGCCCGAGGAAGAAGTGCCAAGCGCAAACGACAAATACTTCAAGGCACTCATCGCCACTCTCAAGGAAACAGCCATCAAGTGCTTCAAGGGTAGCAACCCAAGCGCATTCATGGCTCTCACCAACATTACAGAGCCAGAAGCTATAATCAACTTCATCTGTACAAACATCGACGTAACCAACCCAGAACGTTACGTCCTCCTTGAGATGAACAATCTCATGGCAAGGGCAAACGCCCTCCTCACCATCGTTGACCGCGAATACCAGTTCCTTTCACTCAAGAACCGTATCCAGCATGACACGAGGGAAAGTCTCAACAAGCAGCAACGCGAGTATTTCCTCCGTCAGGAGATTCAGAATATCCAGCAGGAGCTTGGCGAGGACGATTCAAACTCAGACATCAACGAGCTTGTCTTGAAGTCTAAAGACAAGAAATGGGGAAAGAGCGTGGACGAAGCCTTCAACAAGGTAATCAAGAAACTGAAACGCACAAGCCCTCAAAGCCCAGAGTTTCAGGTTGAATACTCATACGCACAGACGATGCTCAACCTTCCTTGGAACGAATACACCAAGGATAACCTCAACATCAACAATGCTGAGAAGGTTCTCAACTCTGACCACTACGGCATGGAAAAAGTGAAGGAGCGCATCCTTGAGCACTTGGCAGTCCTCAAGATGAGAGGCGACTTCAAGAGCCCTATCATCTGTCTCTACGGCCCTCCAGGTGTTGGTAAGACATCACTCGGAAAGAGCATTGCCACAGCCATGAAGCGTAAATACGTGCGCATAAGCCTCGGAGGTCTTCACGACGAATCAGAAATCAGAGGACACCGTCGAACATATATTGGTGCTATGCCAGGACGCATCATCAACGGAATAGCAAAGGCTGGTTCGTCAAACCCTGTATTCATTCTTGACGAGATTGACAAGATAACTCAGCAGAACATCAACGGCGACCCATCGTCTGCCCTCCTCGAGGTTCTCGACCCTGAGCAGAATACGGCTTTCCATGACAACTACCTCGACATTGACTTCGACCTCTCAAAGGTGATGTTCATTGCCACTGCTAACAACATCAGCACCATCCCAGCGCCACTCCTCGACCGTATGGAGCTTATCGAGGTAAGCGGCTACCTCACTGAGGAGAAAATAGAGATAGCAAAACGCCATCTCGTACCTAAGAACCTCGAAAACCTCGGTATGAGCAAGCTTGGCATAAAGGTGGGCAAACCAACACTTGAGAAGATTATCGAGAAATATACAAGGGAGTCAGGCGTACGTAACCTTGACAAGCAGATAAACAAGATGCTTCGCAAGGCTGCACTCGAAATAACTCGTTCAGGCGAAGAAAACAGCAAGATTGAGTTCAAGCCAAATGACCTTGCAAAATACCTCGGTCCTGAGCCATACGACCGCGACAAGTACCAAGGCAACGAATATGCAGGAGTTGTCACAGGTCTTGCATGGACAGCCGTTGGTGGCGAGATACTCTTCATTGAGACAAGCCTAAGCAAAGGCAAGGCAGGAAAACTCACGCTGACAGGTAACCTTGGCGACGTGATGAAGGAATCTGCCGTACTTGCACTTGAGTACCTCAAGGCACATCACGAGATGCTCGGCATCCGCCACGAGATATTCGACTTCTGGAACATCCACATTCACGTGCCAGAGGGTGCAACTCCAAAGGATGGTCCGTCAGCAGGTATCACCATTGCCACTTCACTTGCATCAGCTCTCACCCAGCGCAAGGTTCGTCCATACCTCGCCATGACCGGAGAGATAACACTTCGCGGCAAGGTTCTTCCTGTAGGAGGAATAAAGGAAAAGATTCTTGCAGCAAAACGCGCAGGAATAAAGGACATCATGATATGTCACGAAAACCGCAAGGACATTGAGCAGATTCCTGAGAAATATGTCGCAGGAGTGACCTTCCACTACGTTGAAAACGTAAAGGACGTGCTCGACTTCGCTCTCCTTGATGAGAAGGTAAACAACCCTCTTGACCTCGAATCAGCAATAGAGGAAAAGAAAGAGGACAAGGACTAAAGACAAGAAATGACTTTTACAGTACAAAATACAGATAGTAAGACAAATGCCCGTGCTGGACTTATCACTACCGACCACGGACAGATACAAACACCAATATTCATGCCTGTGGGAACCCTCGCAAGCGTGAAAGGTGTACACCTTCACGAGATAAAGGATGATATCAAGGCACAGATTATCCTTGGTAACACATATCACCTTTACCTTCGTCCAGGACTTGAGGTCATCGAGGCAGCAGGAGGACTTCACAAGTTCAATGGCTTTGACCGACCTATGCTCACCGACAGCGGTGGCTTTCAGGTTTTCTCCCTTGCAGGAATTCGCAAGATTCGTGAGGAGGGCGTGGAATTCAGAAGCCACATCGACGGAAGCAAACACAAGTTCACACCAGAGGGCGTGATGGACATCGAGCGCACGATTGGTGCCGACATCATGATGGCATTCGACGAGTGCCCTCCAGGTACAAGCGACTACGAGTATGCAAAGAACTCACTCGCCCTTACCGAGCGTTGGCTCGACCGTTGCATCAAGCGATTCAACGAGACGGAACCAAAGTATGGTTACAACCAGTCACTCTTCCCTATCGTTCAGGGATGTACCTATAAGGATTTGCGTCAGAAGGCAGCAGAAAACATTGCCAAGAAGGGTGCCGACGGTAATGCCATCGGAGGACTTGCCGTAGGTGAGCCAACGGAAGTGATGTACGAGATGATAGAAGTCGTCAACGAGATTCTCCCAAAGGACAAGCCACGCTACCTTATGGGCGTCGGTACTCCTATCAATATACTTGAGGGCATCGAACGAGGAGTGGACATGTTCGACTGTGTAATGCCTACCCGCAACGGACGCAACGCACAGATATTCACTAAGCATGGCACCATCAACCTCCGCAACAAGAAGTGGGAAATGGACTTCTCGCCTCTTGACCCAGAAGGCACTTCATACGTGGACGCAACATACACAAAGGCTTACGTTCACCATTTGTTCAAGGCACAGGAACTTCTTGCCTTGCAGGTTGCAAGTATCCATAACCTTGCCTTCTACCTTTGGTTGGTAGGAGAAGCACGTCAACATATCATTGCTGGCGACTTCGCCATCTGGAAGGCAAAGATGGTAGAAGAACTTGGCAGAAGATTGTAATTAGATATTCCCCAGACATCAATATGGCAAAAATGACATCGTGGAGCAAGATAAAGGATTGGTGCGATGAGCACAACCCTGTGTCAAGACTTGACCGCTACATCATCGGCAAGTTCCTTGGCACATACTTCTTTTCTATTGCCCTCATCATTTCCATATCTGTAATATTCGACTTCAACGAGAACATCAACAAGTTCTTGAGGAACAATGCCCCAATGAAGGCAATCATCCTCGACTATTATGTGAATTTCATTCCTTACTATTCCAACCTTTTCAGTCAGTTGTTCGTATTCATCTCGGTAATATTCTTCACCACCAAGCTTGCGGACAACTCCGAAATTATTGCGATGATGTCAACAGGAGTGAGTTTCAAGCGCTTGATGCGTCCATACATGATTTCGGCAGCAATTATATGTGCCCTCACGTTCGTACTCGGAGCATATATAATTCCAGAATGTAACGTGACGAGAGTGAAGTTTGAGAACACCTACAAGCGAAGGAACAACGTATCTACATTCACCTCCAACGTACAGATGGAAGTCGATTCGGGAGTCATCGCCTACATAGGCAGGTACGAAGACACCCAAAAGACAGGATGGGATTTTCAGCTGGATAAGTTTGAGAACAAGAAACTGGTGAAGCACCTTCAGGCAATGACCATACAATACGACACATTGTCCGAGGAACCTTACCACTGGATTCTCACCAATTATCAGACACGTGACCTCAAGGGATTGAAGGAAGTACTCGGCAGTGGTTTCCGCAAGGACACCATCATCAAGTTCGAGCCACAGGACTTTCTCATCACCAAGGGACAACAGGAGACACTCACAACTCCTAAACTCAAGGAGTATATAGATAAACAGAAATCACGCGGATTCGCCCAGATAAAGGAATTTGAAGTGGAATACCACAAACGAATCGCGAGTCCATTTGCTGCATTCATACTTACGGTAATCGGACTTTCACTATCTGCACAGAAGCGAAAGAACGGTATGGGATTCTCATTAGGTATAGGCCTTGCACTAAGCTTTACCTACATCATGTTCCAAACCACATTCGCAACCTTTGCAACCAACGCAAATATGGCACCATTCATTGCAACATGGATTCCTAATATCCTATTTGCCATCGTTGCCTATTTCGTTTACCGCAAAGCGCCTAAATAGAATGGAGACAAACAAGCCCCCATTCATAACAGAAGACAATTAGTAATATGTATTTTGACGAACTACCATTAGATGATGACATTCTCGACGCACTCGATGCAATGAACTTCGAGACATGCTCACCAATACAGGAAAAAGCCATTCCGCCTATACTCGAAGGCAGGGACATCATAGGCATTGCACAGACAGGAACAGGCAAAACTGCCGCTTATCTCCTACCTGTGCTGAACCAACTCAACTCAGGCGACTATCCACAGGATGCCATCAACTGCATCATTATGTCGCCAACACGCGAACTTGCTCAACAGATTGACCAGCAGGTCGAAGGTTTCGGATACTTCATCGACGGGGTGTCCAGTGTAGCCGTATATGGAGGTAACGACGGAGCACGCTTCGAACAGGAGCGTAAGGGACTGGAGCATGGTGCAAGTATCATCATCGCAACACCAGGACGTCTCCTCAGTCACCTTGCAGGAGGACACATCGACCTCAAGCGTGTCTCATTCTTCATCCTTGACGAAGCCGACCGTATGCTTGACATGGGCTTCTATGATGACATCATGAAGATTGTAAGCTACATGTCACCTGAGCGTCAGACAATACTTTTCTCGGCCACAATGCCAAACGAGATACAACGACTCGCAAAGAACATTCTCCACGACCCAGTGGAGATAAAAATTGCCGTGTCAAAGCCTGCCGAGAAAATCAAGCAGACGGCATACCTATGCTATGACGGAATGAAGGATAAGATTGTCGAGAGTATCCTGTCCGACAAGACACTCGACCGTGTCATAACATTCGCATCTTCCAAGCAGAAAGTAAAGGAACTTGCACGCTCGATGAAGCAAAAAGGCTTCAAGGTGGAAGCTATGCATTCTGACCTTGACCAAAAGGAACGCGACAACGTGATGCATGAGTTCAAGAACCGACGCATCAGCATCCTCATTGCCACAGACATCGTGAGCCGAGGCATAGACATTGACGACATCCAACTCGTCATCAACTACGACGTTCCTCGCGACCCAGAGGATTATGTCCACCGTATCGGACGTACAGCACGTGCAAACCGTGACGGACAGGCAGTAACACTTGTCACTCAAAAGGATTATCACCTTCTCCGACGAATAGAGAAACTTATCGAAAAGGAAATTGACAAGCCAGAACTTCCAGAAGGATGTGGAGAGAAACCGATGATGAGGGAAAAGGCGAACGAAACAACAGCCGTAATTACAGAAGGCAAAGCGGAAACAGAATCGGCAAAGGTCACAA
>JAGCWG010000447.1 GCA_017961965.1 Bacteroidaceae bacterium
GAAACGTACTCCTCAAGGAAGGCGAGAGCAAGTTCACGCCCATCACTTCTGGCGTGGATAAGGGTGCATACAAGGTGAAGCAAGGCTTTGCCATCGACAAGGATGAGCCTATATACGGTCTCGGACTTATCCAGAACGGTAAGATGTCACAGCGTGGCGAGCACAGGATGATGATGCAGAGCAACCTTGAGGACTATGGCAACGTTTTCCAGAGCATCAAGGGCTATGGAATATTCTGGGATAACTATTCGCCAACACAGATAGACGACAATGCCACTCTCGAACTTGAGAGTCAGTTGGGCAAGGTCATCGACTATTACTTCATGTATGGCGGTAATGCCGATGGAGTAATTGCACAGATGCGTCACCTTTCTGGTAAGGTACCTATGCAGGCATTATGGACATACGGATTCCACCAGAGCCGTGAACGATACAAGAGTCAGCGTGAATTGCTTGAGGTAGTACACAAGTACCGTGACCTCAAGGTTCCTTTTGATGGTATCATTCAGGACTGGCAGTACTGGGGAAGCAACTATACATGGAACGCTATGGAGTTCCTCAATGAGGACTTTGGTCAGGCACAGCAGATGATTGACGAGGTGCATCGTCTCAATGCCCACATGAGCATCTCCATCTGGTCATCATTCGGTCCTGAGACAAAGGCATTTAAGGAACTCAAGCAGAAGAATCTTCTTTTCAGTTTCAAGACATGGCCTGAGAGCGGTCTTGGCTTCTGGCCTCCACGCATGGACTACCCAAGCGGTGTGCGTTGCTATGACGTGTATAGCAAGGAGGCTCTTGATATCTACTGGAAGAACCTTTCACGTCTTCACAAGATGGGTATAGATGCATGGTGGATGGACTCTACAGACCCTGACCACATGTCATACAAGGATTCTGACCTTGACGAGAAGACTACCATGGGTAGTTACCGTAGCGTGCGCAACATCTTCCCGTTGAAGGCTGTTGGCGGTGTGTATGACCATCAGCGTGCTGTCGATTCATCAAAGCGTGTGTTCATTCTCACTCGTAGTTACTTTGCTGGTCAGCAGCGCACAGGTGCAAACACATGGAGTGGCGATATCGGCTCATCATGGGACAGTTTCCGCAAGCAGATTCCTATCTGTCTCAATTACACACTTACTGCCAATCCTAATGTAAACACAGATATAGGTGGATTCTTTGCCGGTTCATACAACACACAGGGACATAACTCAGGTACCCGCAATCCACAGTATCAAGAACTCTATGTACGTTGGATGCAGTTCGGAGCGTTCTCCACAATGATGCGTAGCCACGGCACAGACGTGTATCGTGAGCTCTACTACTTCGGCAAGAAGGGTGAACCTGTATATGACGCACTCGTTGATGCTGTCAAGCTTCGTTATCGTTTCCTTCCTTATATATATAGTACCTCATGGCAGGTGAGCAAGAACGACGACTCGTTCATGCGTGCTCTTTTTATGGATTTCAAGGATGACAAGAATACATGGAACAACAATCGTGAGTACATGTTCGGTCGTAATGTACTTGTGTGTCCAGTCCTCAATCCTCTTTACACAAAGGAAAAGATTGTGAAGACTGACGAGCTCAGCGGATGGAACAAGAGTGAGAGCAACGAGGCAAACATTGGCTATCCTAACGTGAACTGGAAGGACAACAAGCAGTATGAGGTATATCTCCCAGCAGGTACTTCATGGTACGACTACTGGACAGGCACCAAGCATGATGGTGGACAGAAACTCATGACAACCATTCCGCTCGGTCACTCACCTCTCTTCATCAAGGCAGGTAGCATCCTTCCACTCGGACCAGATGTACAGTATGCCAACGAGAATAAATATGACAATATAGACATCGTTGTTTATCCTGGTGCCAATGCAGAGTTCACGCTCTACGAGGACGAGGGCGACAACTACAACTACGAGAAGGGAATGTACTCTACCATACGTCTCACATGGAATGACAAGGCTAAGACACTCACCATCGGCAAGCGTCAAGGCTCATTCCCGGGAATGCTTGCCTCACGCACATTCAACGTGAAGATTGTTGGTGGAACAACAAAGACAATAAAATATAGTGGAAAAAATACAATAGTTAAATAATCGCATTTGATCACGTTTTTAAGGGTAA
>JAGCWG010000448.1 GCA_017961965.1 Bacteroidaceae bacterium
CGATAAATTACATTGCGTTATTATTATATTGCGTCATTATTTCATCCTTGAACTAATCTCATCCCAGTTGATGAGCTGCCACAAGTCGTTAATGTGGTCGGCACGTCTATTCTGGTAATCGAGATAGTACGCATGTTCCCATACGTCGATACAAAGTAGAGGATTGTTACCCCTACGGAGAGGATTCTCGGCATTTGCCTCCTTCGTGATGACGAGCTTGCCGTCAGGTGTCTGTGAAAGCCAAGCCCATCCAGAACCGAACAAAGTGGCAGCCGTCTGGCTGAACTGTGTCTTGAACTCGTCGAAGCTACCAAATGCCTCATCTATAGCCTTGGCTATCTTGCCACTTGGCTTGTTGTCCTTGACTGATGCACGGAACTGTGTGAAATAAAGGACATGATTAAGTATCTGCCCAGCATTATTGAATATCGCCCCATCAGGTGCTGTCTTTACAATATCCTCAACACTTTTACCCTCATATTCTGTACCCTTTACAAGAGACGTGAGTGCATTAACATAATTCTGAAGATGCTTTCCGTAGTGGAAACCAATTGTCTGCTCGCTTATCACCGGAGCTAATGCGTTTGCCGCATAAGGTAATGTTGGCATTTCGATTTTCATAGCTGTATATTTATTTTTTGATTGTGAATACTCTGTCGCATATCCCATTCGCGCGACTCACGTACAAAACTCGCAAAAAATCCCGACATCCCCAAATGTTTCGACTGGTATTTTAAATTCGTAACGAAAAAAAACTTTTTCCTTAAAAGAATAACATGTCCATTCCACATTCTTCCATCTTTTTTTCACTACAATATCTTTGAACTTTTGCATCTATAATCCGTTCACCCACATGGACGGAAGAGTCAGAAATAATGGTAAAAACGAATTAAACCAATTCAATTCTTGAAGATTCGACATTCAAGCACTCGCCTTCCGTGTTCCCACACACAACCATAAGATATTTAAAACGAAAAAGGTTTGTTAATTCTCACGAATTTTCAAACCTCCAAACCTTTGTTTCATCCAAACGTTTAATAACCAAATACTAATACCTTATAAACCTATACTAATTATAACCTAAACTTTCGCTTTTTTACAAATCTATGTCTTAACCTAACAAAACCTAATCAACCTTTTACCACTAACTAACACCTATTAATCCTAAATCTTTCTACCTATATCTAATTAACACTTATGTATTTCGTTTCCGTCCTATGACGGAATACATATTGTCGTTACTTTTTCTTCAAATTTAGTTATCCTATCTAAAACAATCTTTTATTACCTATAAAAAACATTATACCATGAAAACAATTACCTTAATACTAATACCTTAACTAACCTATTTTAATAATCAATCTGTTTCCTTTCGGAAACGTGAGGATTCACATCCTGATGTCAGAAGTACTTGAACCGATTAAGAAAACTCTCAATCAAATGTCCTTGTTTTCTTTTGACACTGCAAAGGTACGGACTTCTGTCTTATCAGCAAGCAAAATTTAATAGAAAAATTAAAAAAACATCGAATTTCTTAACATATATCAATAAATGTGTGCCCACACACAGCAAAAATAGCGTTTTGTGTGCCCACACACATGATTTTTACAGTTTGTTTTGGGAAAACGGACAACTGTTAAGAAGATTTGGATTTTAAAGGCTGAAAATGACGAAATAAGATGGATTATAAGGCAAAAAGCTTTTTTCTTTAATATAAAAGGTGTACCTTTGCAAACTCACAAAGGTAAAAAAGAATAGGATAGAATAGATGATAACAGTTGATAATCTCGCAGTAGAGTTCGGAGGCACTACCCTCTTCAAGGATATTTCATTTCAGATAAACGAGAAAGACCGCATTGCCCTCATGGGAAAGAATGGTGCAGGAAAGAGTACACTCCTGAAGATTCTTGCAGGCGTGCGTACCGCAACAAGAGGAACGGTAACAGCACCAAAGGACACGGTCATCGCTTACTTGCCTCAGCACCTGATGACTGAGGACGGACGAACAGTCTTTGAGGAGACTTGTCAGGCGTTTGCCCATCTCAAGGAGACGGAGAAGGAGATAGATGCCATCAACAATGAACTTGCCACACGCACCGACTACGAGAGCGACGAATATATGGCTCTCATAGAGAAGGTGAGCACTCTCAGCGAGAAATTCTACGCCATCGACATGACCCACTTTGAGGAGGATGTGGAGAAGACTCTCATCGGTCTCGGATTTGAGCGCAAGGACTTTGACCGTCCTACGAGCGAGTTCTCCGGTGGATGGAGAATGCGTATCGAGCTTGCCAAGCTCCTGCTCAAGAATCCTGATGTACTCCTTCTCGACGAGCCAACCAACCACCTCGACATCGAGTCAATACAATGGCTCGAGGATTTCATCAAGGAATCGAGCAAGGCTGTAGTGGTCATCAGTCACGACCGCAAGTTCGTGGACAGCATCACGACACGCACGATAGAGGTGACGATGGGTCGCATCTACGACTACAAGGCTTCGTACTCACACTACCTCGAGCTCCGCAAGGAACGTCGTGAGCAACAGCAGAAGCAGTATGAGGAACAGCAGAAGATGATTGCCGAGACGAAGGACTTCATCGAGCGTTTCAAGGGCACATACTCCAAGACACTTCAGGTGCAGTCACGCGTCAAGATGCTTGAGAAGCTTGAACTCATAGAAGTAGATGAGGAGGACACAAGTGCACTTCGTCTCAAGTTTCCACCATCACCACGCTCTGGTCAGTACCCCGTCATTGCCAATGGTGTAGGCAAGTCGTTCGACAGAGTAATCTTCAAGGATGCCTCATTCACTATTGAACGTGGCGAGAAGGTGGCTTTCGTGGGACGTAACGGCGAAGGTAAGTCAACCATGGTCAAGTGTATCATGGGCGAACTGGAGCACGAGGGCGAACTTCAACTCGGTCACAACGTGCAGATTGGCTACTTTGCCCAGAATCAGGCAGCACTCCTTGATGGAGAGTTGACCGTGTTCCAGACGATAGACGACGTGGCAAAAGGCGAAATCAGGAACAAGATTCGCGACCTCCTCGGAGCATTCATGTTCGGAGGCGAGGAAAGCACGAAGAAGGTTAAGGTACTTTCCGGAGGCGAGCGCACTCGTCTTGCCATCCTCAAGTTACTCCTCGAACCTGTGAACCTCCTTATCCTCGATGAACCGACGAACCACCTTGACCTCAAGACCAAGGATGTGCTCAAACAGGCTCTCAAGGACTTCGACGGCACGCTCATCGTGGTGAGTCACGACCGCGACTTCCTCGATGGTCTCGTCAACAAGGTTTACGAGTTCGGTCACCAGAAGGTGAAGGAACATCTCTGCGGAATATACGAGTTCCTCGAGACAAAGAAGATGGAAAGTCTTCAGGAATTAGAGAAGAAATAATAAAGACAAAGACCCTCTCTGCCCATACGGGCATCTCCCCCTCTATGGGGAGAGCCGTCCGGAGAATAGCGCGAACCATATCAGGGTTCAGTCATTAGTCACCTCCCCTCGGGGAGGACGGGTGGGGGCGGCCATAGGTTATTAAGCAACCCTACAAAAAACTTAAAAGATGTATTACGTAACAAAAGAACTGGAGATTTCGGCGAGCCACGCTCTCCGTCTCTCCTACCGAAGCAAATGCGAGAACCTTCATGGTCACAACTGGATTGTAAGGGTTCATTGCAAGTCAAAAGAACTGAATGAGGACGGCATGGTCATCGACTTCACCCACGTGAAGGAGAAGATTCATGGCTATCTCGACCACGGCAACCTGAATGACCTCTTGCCATTCAATCCGACAGCCGAGAACATAGCCAAGTGGATATGCGACCAGATTCCACAATGCTGGAGAGTGGATGTGGAAGAGAGCAAGTGCAATCTCGCCACATACATTGATGACGAGATGTAATGCCCCACACACGAAGACTTATGAAGATAAACGAGATATTCTACTCGCTTCAGGGTGAGGGTCACTACACAGGCACTCCGGCAGTATTCGTCCGCTTTGCAGGATGCAATCTCAAGTGCAGCTTCTGCGACACCAACTTCACGTCATTCACGGAGATGACCGAAGATGACATCGTGAGGGAGATAGGACAATATCCTACCAATCACATTGTCATAACGGGTGGCGAACCGACACTACAGATTACAGCATCACTCGTGTCAAAGTTGCATGATGCTGGCAAGTACGTGCAGATAGAGACAAACGGAACGAACGTCCTGCCCGATGGTTGCAACATCGATTGGGTGACATGTTCGCCAAAGTACAAGGCAGTACGCCTGCAGCACATCGACGAGCTGAAGGTCGTATTCGAAGGTCAGGACATGAGCCAATACGACGGTCTCACGGCAAGCGAATACAGTCTGCAGCCTTGCGACACGCAGGACGAGGGAAAAAACAAAGAGATACTCAGACAAACAATTGACTTCATTCTAAAGAATCCAAAATGGAAACTATCACTCCAAACGCACAAGATATTGAATGTGCGATAAGAACC
This sequence comes from Bacteroidaceae bacterium, assembly GCA_017961965.1. Next base: position 4,501 of record JAGCWG010000448.1, read on the forward strand.
ATCATAAGAGCCATAGGTGAGGACCCTGACCGCGAGGGACTCGAAGGCACTCCAGAACGTATAGTACGTATGTTCAAGGAGATTTACCGCGGATATGACGAAGAGCAGAAACCTAAGATTACCACATTTGTCAACGATGCACATTCGTCCGACATGATATGTGACTCAGGCGAGTTCTACTCCATGTGCGAGCATCACATGATGCCTTTCTTTGGCGAATACCACTTTGCCTACATTCCAAGTCCTACAGGCAGGATTCTCGGCATCAGCAAGGTTGCAAGAGTCGTTGGCTACTGTGCAGCAAGGCTACAGTTACAGGAACGCCTTGGGCACGACATCGTGAACATGCTCTCCGAAGCCCTCAATGGCGAGGCTCTCGGCTTTGCCATCGTACTTCGTGGCAAGCACATGTGCAAGTCCATGCGTGGCGTGAAGAACAACGGACCTATGTGTACTTCCTACTTCACAGGCAAGTTCAAGGAAGATGCACAGCTCCGCAACGAATTCCTGCTGCTGATGAATAATAAATAATTAAATTTCCGTAGTAAAGAGTATTAAAGGGAAGTAAAAAGGAGTAAAGAGACGAATGTTTTAAGTTCTAAGGTTTAAATGGTAATCTTTTCCACGAGAACTAAAAAACTAACAAAACCAAAAACTTAAAAACTTCTATGTCGAAAGGGTATCGTCCTTTAACTACCTTTTAATCCTTTTTACTCCTTTTAACTACAAGAAATAAATACTCCTACCAACAATGAAACACCTAACCATATCACTCCTGTTTATTGCCAGCATGATTGCTACGAGCTGTAGCGGTCAGGACAACGGCGAGAAGGAAACGGAAGTACTCATCGAGACATCGATGGGCGACATACGTGTGAAACTGTATAATGATACCCCCGGACACAGGGACAACTTCATACAGAACATCAAGGACAAGAAGTATGACGGCACATACTTCCATCGTGTGGTGCGCAACTTCATGATTCAGGGAGGCAATCCCGACCATCGTCCAGGCGAGGTGGTCGATACCACAAAAGAAGTAGAAAGGATTCCTGCCGAGATGAAGTTCCCTACCCACTTCAGCCGCAAGGGTGTACTTGCTGCCGCACGTGACGAGGACGACATCAACCCAGAGAAGATGTCTGACAAGTACCAGTTCTACATCGTGACAGGCAAGAGCGTTTCAGACGCCGACCTCGACAACTACGAGAAGGCACGTGAGGAGAAGGTGGCAGAGGAGCTTTACAACAAGAAGATTGCAGAGCCTGCCAATGCTGCCAAGATACAAGCCTATCGTGAGGCAAGGGAACAGTATAAGCTCGGATATTTCCTCCAAGACCTCATGACAGAGGCAAGACGTGAGGTATCGGACAATCCCCCACTCACCTATCCAAAGAATGTGCGTCGCGCATATCGCATTCACGGCGGTGCACCATGGCTTGACGACGACTACACCATCTTCGGCGAGGTCATCGAAGGCATGAAGGTGGTTGACAACATCCAGAAGGTACGCACCTCTGCAAAGGAAGTACCACTTCAGGAGATAAGAATAAAGAAGGTGAGCCTAATCGATAATTAGCAATTAGTAATTAGTAATGAGGAATGAGAAATGAGTAATAGCAAATCCGCTTAGTTCCGAATGGCTTATTACTAATTACTCATTACTAATTACTCATTAATAATTACTCACTAATAAAATTGCTTCAAATGTCTCAAATCTCCCTCATTGAGGGACAAATTCTACAAAATTCTCCCTCATTGAGGGAGAATTTTGATAAAAATCGTCCCTCATTGAGGGATATTTCATATCTTTGCCACCATAAAAACAAAGAAACAGGCAATGATAGACAATATACTATATGAGTTTATGGAGGAGCAAATACGACAGACTCCTCTTTCCTTCCATCGATACAAATACAATGAAATCGATTGGGAAGGACGACTTACTGGCATCGTCGGTCCCCGAGGTGTAGGTAAATCAACCATGATGTTGCAGTTCATTGCAGAACATCGTAATGAAGGGCACTTTCTTTACATATCTGCCGACCATATTTACTTTACAAGTCATACTCTCACAGATTTGATTGACAAGTTCGTGAAAGATGGTGGTACACACATCTTTATTGATGAGGTACACAAATACAAGGGATGGTCACAGGAACTGAAACAGACATACGACGTACATCGTGAACTTAAAGTGACATTCACAGGTAGTTCCGTACTCGACATAAATGCAGGAGGAGCAGACCTCAGTCGCCGTGTAGTACTGGAATACATTCAAGGACTGTCTTTCCGTGAATATCTTGAACTATTCCATAATATTACAGTGCCGACATTCACTTTGGACGAAATACTCGCACACAAGGTTGACATTCCTATCATTCAGCATCCACTGCCTTATTTCAGAGAATATCTACGCGAAGGCTATTATCCATTTGCACTTGAAGGACGTTTTTCAACACGAATACTACAAGTTGTAAATCAAACAACAGAAGTGGATATCCCTCAATATGCAGATATGAATGCCGCCACAGCACGCAAACTGAAACAGATGTTGGCTATCATCTCTGGTATCGCTCCAGTCAAGCCTAATGCAGACCATTTGGCAAGGGAAATAGGAGTGAGTAAGAATAATATTCCGTCGTATCTCGTCTATCTGGAGAGAGCCGGAATGTTGAGTCAGTTGCACGATGACACATCAGGTTTAATCGCTCTCGGAAAGGTTGAGAAGATTTATATTGATAATCCAAGTCTGATGTACGCCCTCACACAAGGTACTCCTGACATAGGCAACATACGTGAGACATTCTTCAACAACCAGATGAGAGTAAACAACCTTGTCACCTCATCACGTGAATCAGATTTCAAAATTAATGGCTACACGTTCGAGATTGGTGGTAAGAAAAAAGGTAAGAAACAAATAGAAAACGTGCCAAACGGAATCGTTGTACGTGACGACATTGAATACGGAAGCGGCATCATCATTCCACTATGGCACTTTGGACTAAACTACTAACACGTCCGTTTGATTTGATAATTTTTAATTCTTAATTCAAGAGAAGGTGGAAGTAATCTACGAAGACAATCATA
>JAGCWG010000449.1 GCA_017961965.1 Bacteroidaceae bacterium
CTGAGTTGCGGAGGTCATTTATCGTATTGATGATTGGAAGACCTGCTCCTACGTTAGTCTCGAAGAGGAACTTCACACCACGCTTGCGAGCCGTAGCCTTAAGCTTGGCATAGTTCTCGTAGTCGCCAGATGCTGCCACCTTGTTTGCTGCAGTCACAGAGATGTTGTGGCTGAGGAAATCGTGATAGAGGCTTGGCACATCCGAACTTGCCGTACAGTCAACGAACACGCTATTGAAGATGTTCATGCCGATGACCTCATTCTTGAGACGTGTGAGGTCGCTTGGCTCTGCTTGCTTGAGCAACGAACGGAGCTTATCGACTGAGAACACTCCATTCTCGTTGTATTGTGTGTGGTCTATGCCGTTACGGTCAAATATTGCGTTATGACCGCTTGCAATACCTACGACATTTATCTTGAGGTTACGCTCCTTCATGAGTTTCTTCTGCTGACCAGCAATCTGTTCGAGAAGACTTCCGCCCACCGTACCAATTCCGCAGAGGAACACGTTCAGGACTTGGTACTCTGACAGAAAAAAGGAGTCGTGAATTACGTTAAGACTCTTTCTGAGTGACTTACTCTCTACGACGAATGAGATGTTTGTCTCACTCGCACCCTGAGCACATGCAATAACGCTGATACCGTTACGTCCGAGAGTTCCGAAGAGCTTACCAGCAATACCTGGGGTATGCTTCATATTCTCACCCACGATGGCTACGGTAGCAAGGTCACGCTCAAGCTTCATCTTGAACATAGAACCAAGTTCTATCTCCTTGGCAAACTCGTTGTTCAATACCTCACATGCTGCATCAGCATCCTCGTTACGGACACCAATTGATGTAGAATTCTCAGAAGAAGCCTGACTCACCAGGAACACACTTATGCCGTTTGCAGCAAGAGTGGAGAAGATGCGCTGGTTGACACCGATGACACCCACCATGGAGAGACCGCTGACCGTGATGAGGCTCGTGTTGTTGATACTTGAGATACCCTTGATGGCACGAGCAGATTTGTCACAGTCGGCTGTGATGATTGTTCCCTTGTCCTCTGGTCGGAACGTATTCTTGATGAGGATAGGGATGTTCTTGACGCAAACAGGATAGATTGTAGGAGGGTAAACCACCTTGGCACCGAAGTTACAAAGCTCAGTTGCCTCCACGTATGACAACTGGTCAATCGGATAAGCCGTATTGATGACACGAGGGTCAGCTGTCATGAATCCGCTTACGTCCGTCCATATTTCGAGAACCTTGGCGTCGAGCGTAGCAGCAATAATGGCTGCCGTGTAATCTGAACCGCCACGTCCGAGGTTCGTTATTTCACCTGTTACAACATCTGTGGAGATGAATCCACCTGCGAGACAAACCTTGTGGTCAGCCTTTCCGCTCATAAAGTCAGCAAATGCCTGCTTGATGAGTGGTGCAGAGATGCTGTTGCTGTAATAATTCTTGCCGTGTCTTTTTTTTGTCTTGATGTATTCAAGTGAATTGTACCATTTCGCATCCTTCACGAGTGTTGCCACGATATTGCTTGAAATACGCTCTCCAAAAGAGACGATAGCGGCACTTGTCTTCTCGCTGAGGTCGCGGAGAAGGAAGACGCCCTTGTATATTCCGAGCAATTGTTCGAGGAGATCATCTACGGTAGCAAGGAGACGAGCCTTCTTGTCAGCATCCGTGATGATGGCTTCTATCATGGCGTGGTGGCGCTCCACCATCTCGTTGTACGAGGTGAGGTATGCGGTATCAC
>JAGCWG010000450.1 GCA_017961965.1 Bacteroidaceae bacterium
CCCAAAAGGATATTCTGGTGATGGTAAAGAAATCGGACAAGCTAAGAAAGTAAGTCTTGGTGACAGAAAGTACCAGAATTACGACGTTTCATATGCTAAAACCGGTTCCCAGTATCGTAAGAAAACCAAGTACACAAATATTGATGGTTCTCTCAATGAAAAAGGTAAACTTCACGCACAGAAGTATATTTCTAAACAGATTGAGAAGAACGAAAAGTATTATGCTAAAGAAATAGCTAAATACGAAAAGAAAGCTGAGAAATACAAGGATAACCCTGAAATGCACAAGAAATTCCTTGATATGGCTAAAGATGCTGCTCGTTCAAGAGACGGTGTAAACAAGTCAATTAAGGAAATGGCTATTGATGAAATTATGACAAATGAATCAATAGAGAATCAGAAAGTCATGAAAGCAATCAAAACTGCCGCTGGAATAACAGTTGGTGCTGCTACTGGTGGTGCTGTTCTTGGTGCAGGACTCGGTATTGCTAATGGTATTAAGGGTACCGAGCAGGAAGCTCAGATAAGAGCAGACTTAAAGACAGCATACAATACTTTCGATATTAAACGACCTGTTGATTCACTTATGGACATTTCCAACAAGACATCACTTGGTAAACAGGCTGAAAATCTTGTTGAAAGCACAATAAGAACCTATTCTGATGCAAGAGCATATGTTCTTGGTATTGGTTTAGACCAGGCTATGTATCGAATGAATGCTATGGGTATTCCACAGCAAGTTGGTAGAACCCTTGGCGCTGGAGGTAAAGCTACTCTTAACGAAATGGGTTTCACACCTCAGACAATAACTGATTTAAACAGCCTTGTTACAAATACAGGACAGGTAACGAATTCAATCTTAAACAACCCAAACACCTCAAAAACAATCAATCAGGTACTCAATAATCCACAAGTCGCAAGCACATTTGTTAATTTAAACTCTGCTATTGCACAGTCGGGTGGAAATACAGCAACTGTGAATGTTCCAAGTAGTGTCAGTGTTGATCCAGTGATTGTTGATACTATAAACAATATTATGGGTGGTTCATCTTCAGCTGCTAACACAGCATCAAGTTCTATTCCACGACAAGGCGACATAACAAAGAGACCAATGAATTCATCTGTTCCAGTTTCTCAGCAGAGAAAGAAGAAATAATTCAAAATGAGCTTATCAAACACAGCCACTCCAATTTACTACGGACAATTCCGTGACAAAGTGTTACGAGGCGAGATTCCAGTTTGCCATGAAATCATCATGGAAATGGAACGAATCGATGATTTAATTGACGACCCACGTTATTACTATGACGATGAAGCTATTAATGGCTTTATTGCATTCTGTGAGAATGAATTAGTATTAACAGATGGTCGAAACCTTGAGCTTATGGATTCATTTAAGCTCTGGGCTGAATCAATCTTCGGTTGGTATTACTTCGTGGAACGTTATGTTCCAGAGCCTTTACCAAACGGTAGAGGTACTCGTATCGTAAAGAAAGAAGTCAAGAAACGCCTCGTAACCAAACAGTATCTTATAGTGGCAAGAGGTGCGGCTAAGTCGATGTACGCATCCTGTTTGCAAAACTTCTTTCTTAATATTGACACCTCCACAACTCATCAGGTTACAACTGCCCCAACTATCAGGCAGTCTGATGAGGTTCTTTCCCCTATACGTACGGCTATCGCAAGAGCTCGTGGACCACTATTCCAGTTTCTCACTGAAGGTAGTCTCCAAAACACCACGGGCTCTAAAGCGAACCGTCAGAAACTTGCTTCTACGAAAGATGGTATTCGTAACTTCTTAACCAACTCTTTACTCGAAGCAAGACCTATGAGTGTCGACAAATTCCAAGGACTACGTTCAAAGTATGTTACCATCGATGAATGGCTTTCTGGTGACGTACGAGAGGATGTTATGGGTGCTGCTGAACAGTCTGCATCGAAGTTTGAGAACTATCTCATCGTTGCAATTAGTTCTGAAGGTACAGTCCGTAACGGCCCTGGCGATACAATCAAAATGGAGCTTATGCAGATACTCAAGAAAGAGTATGTTAACCCTCATGTATCTATATGGTGGTATAAGCTTGATGACATTAAAGAAGTTAACGACCCAGACATGTGGATTAAAGCCAATCCAAATCTGGGAATCACTGTATCATACGAAACTTATCAACTCGATAAAGAAAGAGCTGAGAAAGCCCCAGCATCAAGGAATGATATTCTCGCAAAACGTTTCGGAATTCCTTGTGAGGGTTACACATACTTCTTCTCTTATAGTGATACTGAAGTACATAGACGTAAGAGAAAGTATAATGGAATGCCTTGTGCTTTAGGCGGTGACTTATCTCAGGGTGATGACTTCTGCGCATTTACATTTCTATTCCCACTTGGTAATATGGAGTTTGGTGTTAAATGTAGAAGCTACATCACAAACCGTAAGCTGATAAACTTACCAGAGGCGTTACGTTTCAAGTATGAACAGTTTATCGATGAAGGTAGTCTTATCATCATGGATGGTACAATCCTTGACATGATGGCTGTTTATGACGACCTTGACAATCATATCATTCAGAATGACTATGATGTAAGAGCCTTCGGATATGACCCTTATAACGCAACGGAGTTCATAGACCGCTGGGCTAAAGAAAATAGTGCGTTCGGTGTAACTAAGGTTATACAGGGCTCACGAACTGAGTCTGTACCGCTTGGCGAACTTAAAGTCTTAGCTGAAGACAGACGACTTCTGTTTGATGAACAGATTATGCAATTCTGTATGGGTAACTGTATCGTCATTCAGGACACAAATGGTAATAAAAAGTTACTTAAAAGACGATACGAAGATAAAATTGACAACGTCTCCGCTATGATGGATGCATACATAGCATGGAAGATTAACGTTGAATACTTTGACTAAGAAAATTACATAATTAAACATATAAACAAGGAGGAAATTCAAAATGAGTATACCTGAGAGCCGAGTAGAGGCAATTCTCTCTAACATACTCGGAGAAGATTACGAAGTAAAGTTAGGAAAATCAAGAGTTGAGGATTTGCTCATAGCTCTGGGTAGCTACGTTGCGAATACTCCTCAGCTTGACGATGATGGACTTATCCCAATAAGTTATATTCCTAAAGATGCATTTCAGGATTGTATAACCGTTGCCGACGATACCGCACGTTTCGCCTTAACAACTGATGATGTACAGAATGGTGACTGTGTATATGTCAACTCAAGCCAGATAATGTACTTCGTTGTTGA
>JAGCWG010000451.1 GCA_017961965.1 Bacteroidaceae bacterium
CTGTTGAGCCCATCTACGGCATTGTCGGTGGTTACGTCTATCTCCTGCGTGGCGAGGATGTTGATATTACGGCTCTGAATCTCCTGCAACACACCGATACGGCGTCCTGCTATGCCTACCTGCCAACCTTTCTGTGTCAGCTGATCTGTGATTGCTCGTCCGATACCCGATGTTGCACCAACTATTATTGCTTTCATCATACTCGTTTGTTTTATTGGTATGTTTATGTCGTTTAGTCTATAAGAACATAAACAAGAAAAAACAAGTTTTCTTTTGTTTTCCTGTGTTTTACTTCCCTTTGGTCAGTGAGAGAAGTTCTTTTGTTTTTATAATTGGCCGCTTGGCGGCACAGCTATACGTTTTTAACCGTACAGGTTGAAAGAACTCATAATTCATAACTCACAGCTCACAGCTCCCCTTTGAAGTACTTCTCGTCAAGCAGCTTCTCCATCCATATCATGTCGTACCACTCGCCAAACTTGTAGCCGCAGCGATGGAAGTGTGCATTCTTCTTGTAGCCAAGCTTCTCGTGGAACTTAGGACTCTGGTGAGTAAGATGATTGTTTGGCTCGTCAATCCATGAGATACAAGCGTTGATGTTGATGAAACCACGATTCTGCAGCTCAGCCTCCAACGTCTCGTAAAGCTTTCTGCCTATTCCCTGACCATGAGCATTCATATCTACATAGATGCTTGTCTCAACACAATGGTCGTAAGCCCTGCGAGCCTTGAACACGCCTGCATACGCATAGCCAAGAATCTTTCCGTCCTTTTCTGCTACGAAGTATGGATATTTCTCTAAAGTCTTGATTATTCTGTTGCGAAACTCCTCGACGCTTGGCACTTCGTATTCAAAAGTGATTGCCGTATCTATAACGTATGGAGCATAAATCTCCACAAGTTCCTTAGCGTCCTCAGGCTTTGCAGTCCTGATTGTTAATTCATTGTCTTTTGTATTCATGTTGTTTTTGATTATGTAATCTCTGTTCTTTTCAAAATCCGTTACAAAAGTAGTAATAATCTTTTATTCCGTCAAACTATTGTCCCTTGCTTATATGTTATATGTGCTAAAAAACATCATTACCACGTTTTTCCGTAAAGATGCGACATCACTCCACAAATTGAGGAGCAAAAAAAGTAGAATAAATAATCAAGATATATTTTCTTTACCTTGCGAGCTTATAAGCTTGTTGTATAGAATAAAAGTGATGAAAAAGTGTAAATTTTGCTGTATTTCGTTGAAAAATGGATTCCTTTTCTTTATTTCGTGGAAAATTAATTAATTTTGTAAGCGTATTATCATAGAATAAGGCGTAACATCGTCAAAATACGAAGTATATTAAAGAATAGGCATCATGTCATACTCCAAATTCACAACAATCAGAGGTACACTCTGGAATAAGTATAACGTCCATTTTAATGCCAACGAAGATGTAAATATCATCGTTGGTATCAACGGTAGTGGCAAAACCACCCTGCTGAATGAGTTATATAAGCATGCGCTTGATAATATTGAAGATAAAAATCAAGTTATATATGTACCATCTATCGACAATTTAGCCATGCGTGACAAGCGCAAGGTTTCTAATGCGTTAACTCAGGATTTAGAGTTCTATATGTTCGATATGAAAACAGGCCCGTCAATGATGTACCATCGTATGGCGATGATTGATGCTCCCGCAGAAAAACAAGCTGAGATGAAAGCGCGAATAGAGGACTTCTGTTCCATCATCAATGGTCTTTTTCAAGAGACAAAAAAACACATCGAAATAGAAGGAAACAAGTTCAATATTGTTTCCGATGGACAGATTTTGCCTGTTGATGCTCTGTCTTCTGGTGAAAAGCAGATACTGCTGATTATGCTTCGTGTTTTCCTTCTTGATGGCAAGGAGTCATATGTGTTACTTGATGAGCCTGAGAACTCTCTCGATATCAGTTGGCAATATAAGCTGATTGATACGCTTGTTAAGCTCAATCCAAATGCACAGTTCTTTATCACTACCCATTCTCCAAGTATCTTTGGTGCAGGATGGGGCGATAAGATTATCTACATGGAAGATGTTATAACACCTATCAAGTAATGGATATGAATAGAATAGAAGATCAAGCACGACTCGTCAAGTTGTTACCGAATGTGGAATTTGATTTTCGCATTTTCTTGCAAGGTCTTTCCAAGATTGTGTATGAACCGCTTCTATATCTTGTGCATTACAGCCAAAGTTCCGAGTTAAATCAGCAGTGGAACATATCCAAATTCAACGCATGTCTGCCACTTCAACCCAAGCGTGATGAACTTGCAAATAATGGTAGAGCTTATTTGGAAAGAGTGGCAAAGTTGTTTGCAGAAGCCCTTGCAAAACTACAGCAACCAGACACTATGGAAAATGAGCATCTTGATGAAACAAACGCATATCTCCATATTCAGGGACATCAGCTCTACAAGTTGGTAGTCCATATTGGCACAATGCTTTGTCGTGGCACAGGTGTTGCTTTCAAGACTGATATTCTTGATAATGCTCTTCATACAGACGGATATGGTGAGATTGATAATGTGCAATCAGATCTTGTTAAGATAACCTCAGCAAAATAAGAATGGATACACTCGTTAAGATAGCTGACCTCCTCAAAGACGATAAACGAACTGGTGAGGATAGAACGGAAGACATAGAAACCAAAAA
>JAGCWG010000452.1 GCA_017961965.1 Bacteroidaceae bacterium
GCTCCTACACGAACGCCAAGGTTGATTATGCCTGTAGAAAGAGGACGCTCATTAACTGAGCACTTAACATTATTCTCAACCGTGAAAATCTGTGGAACGGAAACATCCTCGCTCATGAACTTGCTTGCATCACGACCAATCTCATAATTAAGAGATGCACCATCGTTGATAACGAAACGAGTCTTATCGATATTGTTACCATCTGACAACGTGATATCATAAAGAGCACGCATAGCAACAGGCAATCTGCGTGAACGCACATCTGAAGATATTGTAGCATCTGTCTGACGGCCATCCTTACTGAATGTAAGTTCTGCCTCCTCACTTGTCTGAATGAAGAATGCCTGAAGTGGAGAAAGAACATAGTTGTCATCAGCAGTGTAAGTCACGTAGTTGTTATCTTCCCAAACGATGATTGGAGCAGTAGTTGACATCTTGCTCTTGTTAAAGAATGCAAGATAAGGATTACCTACAAGATTCCAACCTGAGTTACAAGCATAAATGCTCTTGTTCTCGTTGAGAGTAACCTTGATGTCACTGTTTGCAAAGATACTTGCAATAGTAGCAGGGGTGGTTGTCGTGAATGAGAATACAGATGTAGCCTCTTCGCCACGACGGCTCTGGAATATGTAACCTTCTCCATTGAGAAGTATCTCTGACTCAGAAACAGCTACCCAAACATTGTCAAAGTCACCGTTTGCACGGGCAGTACCGTCATGTCTGTAAATCTTCCACTGTGTATTTTCCTGCGTATTCTTTAGATCAGCAACAGGAATGTCACATGGCATTACTACGAATGACCACTTGTTATTAGGAACCTCAATATTGAGGGTAACACTATTTGCAGTAAACGTACCGTTGTTTATCACTGCAGTTGTGCCATCAACAGCTGCAGAAATAGTAACCTCATCAGCAGCTATATGGTCGTAAGCCTCTGTAACAAATACATCAGCAATGTTTAAATCTACAGGTACGTATTCAGAAATCAACCAATCATGTGAATCCTTATTTCCAAATACACTTGAACCCATCTCGTCATTATCAACACCTATAAATCCGTTAGTGCTCTTAATTGTGTATGACTCACCAACAGGAGTGATAATCATAGTTGATGCCTTGTCAGAACCAACAAGTGACCAAGTATTTGTTCCAAGATAGGCAAGGCTCTGGTTACCATCGCTAATAGCATATCCACCCTTATATGACTTGAGGTATAGTGGTTGTGCATACTTTGAGAGAACGACACCATTTGAATTAAGTGACATGAAGTAACCTGATGACTTGAGAGCTATCTGGAATGGAGCATCCTCAGCAGGAAGGTTCATCTCTGGAATCTTGACAGCATTAATTTCTGCGATGGTAGTACTTGAATTGATTTCTGCGATTGCTTCGTCAATATCAGCCTGACTATACTTGAAGATACCGTCACCAATAGGAGTCAGAACAGATACAGAAGCAAGGGCGTCAGCCTTAGCAGAAGCAAGTTTAGCGGCAGCAATCTGTTCATTAGAGAATATATCTACACGGTCGTAGAAGAGGTGAGGACAACTACCAGAACCCTTATTAGGTGCTGTATAACCGAGAGAAACCGTTACGGCAGAAGTCTCAGTAAGAGTAAACTCAATAGTTTGAGTTGTCCATACACCTGGCTTGAATGTTGTAGTCTTTGAATAAGTGCCCTTTCCATTGATAAGTACACCAGTAAGACTTACGACATTATCAGTACCACCTGCGTTGTAAGTAGGAATCTGAACCATGTAGCTTCCCTTGCCAAGACGAATTGTCTGCGTATAGCTTGATGAAGCTGTCCATACACCGAGTACACCAAGTGCATGACCATTTGTTCCATCTGGTCCTGCATTTGGAACCATGTGTGATTCATCACCAAGACCTACGCCAGAACCATATTCAAAGATACCAGCCGCATGAGCATCACCACCTACTGTATATGACCATCCTGTGATGCTGTGCATACCTGATGTCTCATCAGAACCAGCAACGATATCCTTAGCGTATGTACGGATTGTTCCAGATACTGGAGTACCGAAAGCAAAGTCGCCATTAGTGAAGTTATCAGAATAAAGAGAGAATGTTTCCTTAATCTCGCCCTTAGTTTCTGCGATGACTTCGTCCATTGAATTGACAAGCTTTATACCCTTGTCAGGAATAATGATTGTGTAAGTCTCAACACTTGAGAAGTCATATCCTATGACTGCACCCTTGTCTGCAGAGCAAGTATTTTTATATTCCTCACCATTAATTGTGATGTCTATAACATACTTGTTGTCTGGTGACTGTGCAGCAAGCTGATTATTAAAGTTGTCAAATGTAATGATAAGTTTAGCATCGTCAGAATCGTTTCCTGTGAATGTTGCAATACCAAGACTTGCAGCAGGAATCTTATCAGAGATATATGTGAGACGGAAGTTATCGACCTTATACCAGTCACCGCCGTCTGCTACATAATTATCACCAGAACCACCGATTGCACCGATAGTTGCGGTATTATCACTAACTACGAACTCAAGTTCTACTTCCTTACCTACTTCCTTTTGAGTAGTCTTAGCGCCAGTTCTTTCACCATTAGCTGTGATGAACACCTTAATTGTAGCGTCTGAAGCAATAACGGCACTAAGCTTGTATGTACCATTTGGAAGACCTGTGATTGTCTGAGTAATAGGGAGACCTGTAGTCCATGTGTTGAATACCCAATTACCATCAGCACCTGACATAGTATAAGTAGCATTTCCATTACTACGAGCGCCAGTATCCTTAGACGAACCAACTGTCCATCCGTCAGTATTACCTGTCTCGAAGCTTGGATTTACGATTGCACCGGTAAAATCAGAACCTTCAGATGTCTGAAGTTTAGTTGCAGTAACAAATGCTTCATCAAGAACAGCAATCTGTTCTGAAGTGATTTCATCGAGATTTCCTGCATTATATGCAGTACTTATCGTAATGTATGTCTCGTTAGAAGTATAGCTTGCCTTACCTGAATCATCAAGTTTATCAGCTCTGTTTACATAAACACCCCAACCTGCATACTTCTTTACGGAAGCCTGTGCAGCCTTAAGGGCAATGTCAAGATTTTCGATGGCTGTGGCGTATGCCTCTGAAGTACTTTCAGGAGTAGCCATAGCGGCAACAAGGTTAGATGCAAGTGCTGCATCCATTGGCAAATCTTTTATCTCTTCTGCCTTTGCAATAAGAGTATTAAACTGTGACTGAATCTCGCTAATTCCAGGGTCTTCACTCACCTTGACTGTGAAATTCTTTGCCGCAAGCCAGTTGAAATTACAATTATCAACAATAAAGCCAGCCTCCAAATCTCCATCTGCATTGGCTTTTCCAGTTGCCTTGAGCACACCATAGTAGATTCCACTTTCTCCATTAGAAGCGTTTGTTCCAGTAGAGATATCAAGAGACTTAGCAGATCCTGCAAACAGGTAAGCACCAGTCAGGTCTTCAACCTGTTTTTCCTTGTAAGCACGGACAAGAGCACTAATCTCATAGTACTGATTAGGCACAAGTCCTGTAAACTTATATTTAAGAGTTGCATTGTCAAGTACACTACCATTTGGTAACCAGTATTCCATAAATGGGATTACCATACCAGAACCATCTGTTTCGCCCTCATTTGACCAAGTATTCTGTTTGAAATGAGCAGAACCATTAGTGATGTCTGTTGTCCATCCACTCATATCATCGCTTATGAGAGTAAACGCTTCGGAGATATCAGAGCCAACAGTTGTCTGCGAAAGGATAGCATTTCTGTATGCTTCAATAGCACTGTTTACATCAACAAGTGTACCTGCATCATAAGCAGCCTTTATACCAGAAGCTTCGAATGCAGCCTTAACTGCCGCATTATGATTTTCAGCCTTTGTAATGTAAGTATTTACGTCCTTATACAATGCAATCGAATTATTTGCATTTTCAATAGCTGTATTCAACGTTTTTACAGCATTCAAAACATCGTCAACAGAAACCAAGGTTGACTCCTTACCAGCTGCATCTTTCAGTGCATCAAGCACATCCTTATTCATTGGCTGGGTATAGAGCGCCTCTGCTTCTGCCACCTTTTGTGTGTAGTCAGAAATATAATCTTCTGCCGTATATTCCCAGAGAGTAACAGGTCCGAGAATACACCATGAACAATAAGTATCAATATAACCGTGGAAACCAATTTCTATCTCAGTTTCAGAAGTTACATTGAAATCGAATTCATTGGAGAAATTACCCAAGTAAAAAGCGTTGGCAGCCTTTGCAAGGTCAGAACTACCAGTATAGCCACCAACTCCCGCAGCATTAAGACCAACTACATATTGTGTTTTTTCGCCAGCATATATGTAAGCCTTTGTGTTTGTACCATTTCCAGCACCTTCACGATAGAAAGCATTAACAGCTAAGCGGTAATAACCAGCAGGCAATTTTATCTTCTGCGAGAAGTTGAATGTCTTGGTATTACCTATTGAACCACCAGGAGTAGGACTCCAAGCATTATAAAACTCAATAACAGGGACATCAGTACTCGTTTGCCAATCCGTGTAACCTTTGTCTGCAAATCCGTTTAATTTATCCAATGTCCAACTACCAAGACTTTTGAGATTTGCATCTTGCAGATAGATAGAAGTAACATCGGTCTTACCAAACGAATCAACACTGAAACTAAAGACTGCTATCGCCGTCAATAGTAAAGATGTCAATTTCTTTTTCATACAGTTTAGTTAGATTTTACTTACGTTATTATACATTTTCTCATATTCTCGCACATAACAGACTATATTTCATTCAATAGTACATTCCATCAACTAACACAAATTCAGCCATAGAACCTACCGTTTCGACCACTGCAACACACACTATACGATGAAAGGGTACAATACACCCTATCAATGACAGAGTACATGAGCCGTACAAGTATAAAATCAAAATGTCTGTTATTTATTTAATTCTTACATTTTCTAATCAATATGTGGATATTAGCACACAACTTCATAGATATTATCTGTGCCTTCCACTATATCTTCACTTTATCTAATTCTTACATAGATTGAATGTTTTGATGACAAAAGTATTAAATATCTGTGTTTAAGAGTATGAGAAATTTGTTAAAAAAAGTTAAATCATGTTAGATTATACATTTTTATAGGTGTTTTTGTAGTTTTTACATTCCCAAAGTGTGTGATAAAAACTATATTTGCAATCAACAAATTACATTCAAAACATACAAA
>JAGCWG010000453.1 GCA_017961965.1 Bacteroidaceae bacterium
AAGGAGATGTTCAAAGGTCTCTCAGACTGGAGCATCAATGTAGTAAGCAAGCTTTCAACAGCTGATATGCAGACTGTACTCGGATGGGAGCATGGAGGCATGAACGAGACGCTTGCCGATGCCTATAAGCTCTTTGGAGATAAGAAGTACCTTGACGGTGCAAAGAAATATAGTCATCAGTATATGATTGACGGCATGGCTACATTCAACAAGGACTTCCTTTCTGGTAAGCATGCCAATACTCAGGTACCTAAGTATATCGGCTTTGAACGTATCTGGCAGGAGGACAAGAAGGGTACAGTAACTCACGGAGCAGCTAATAAGACTTATCGTAGCACAGTACTCAACTTCTGGAATGATGTTGCAGAGAACCGTACCGTATGTATCGGAGGTAATAGTGTGAGTGAGCATTTTGTTGATCATAAGAATGGTTCAGCATACATCAATAACCTTGAAGGTCCTGAGTCATGTAACTCTAACAATATGCTCAAACTCTCTGAGGACCTGTTTGACGATACTCACGATGTAAAGTATGCCGACTTCTACGAGGCAACGATGTATAATCACATCATGTCAACTCAGGATCCAACGACTGGAGGATATGTGTACTTCACATCACTACGCCCACAGAGTTACCGAGTATATAGTCAGGTGAACAAGGGTATGTGGTGCTGTGTTGGTACTGGTATGGAGAATCATAGCAAGTACGCTCACTTTGCCTACACTCATAGTGTGGATAATGATACACTCTTTGTCAATCTCTTCGTTCCTTCTGAGTTGAAGAACGATAAGTTCTGCGTCAAGCAGGAAACTAATTTCCCATTTGAACAGAAGACAAAGATTACAATTACCAAGGCTGGTAAATTTACTCTTGCCGTTCGCAAGCCAAGTTGGGTAGAAGGCGGTGGCTCATACTCTTGTACGACCAAGAACTGGAAGAAGGGTGACGTTGTTGAAGTTGACCTCCCAATGAAACTCCGTGTTGAGGCTTGTCCTGACTACAACGGTTATGTGGCATTCAAGTATGGTCCTATTCTTCTTGCTGCTCGTACAGAGACAGAGAGTAAGTTGCAGAATGAATACGGAGGTGAGGGACGTATGGATCACTCACCTGGCGTAGTGGCAAGTGTTAAGCCTCTTGGCGATTCTCCTCTTATCATTGGTAATAGGGCAGATGTGCTTGACAGTATTTCTGTTGTTGACGCAAGCAAGCTGGAGTTTAATCTCAAGACATATAATAAAGGTACTATTAAGCTTGAGCCTTTCTATGCCATTCATCATGCACGCTATGCCTGCTACATGTTCCAAGGCACGCCAGAGGAATATGCCGCATCGTCAATGGGACAGGCAGATGCTGCAGAGAAGGCACTTCGTGACCGTACTCTCGACTTCGTGGCTACGGGTGAGCAACA
Organism: Bacteroidaceae bacterium; assembly: GCA_017961965.1. The sequence goes on from JAGCWG010000453.1 coordinate 1,413, forward strand.
GAGTGAGGCAGGTCATCAGGCAAAGTATTCTGGCGGTTCAACAAGCGGCTCGTATCGTGGTGAGACCTATCGTGACGGACAAGCTAACGGATATGTACAATATGTACTGGAGAACAAGGATGGCATTACAGAGAACGTGGCTCTTATGATTCGTATGATTACTGCAGACAAGAACCGCTCAATGTCTATTTATGTGGATAATGTGAAGGTTGGCGAGTTTACTGTGCCTGCGCGCTACAAGGGTGCTGACGATAACGGATTCTTCAATGTTGAGTTCCCATTGCCAGAGAGCGTGCTCAAGGATGCAAAGGGTAATGTAAAGACAAAGATTACGTTCAAGGTTGTTGCTTCGCCAACGACTCTTCTTCCTGGATTATATTATTTGAGACTTCTCAAAGACTATAAGGACAATTCTTATGTGTGGAATTGTACCGACTGGCAGACTGGTGATTCTGGTCGCGTAAGTCAGGGTAAGTTCTCTTATGACACAGAGAATAATACTATTATTATTAACGCAGGGACAGGTGTGAACAACACCTGTCTCTCTTTTAATTATGCTAACTGTGATTACGACGTAAGGAAGTCAGACAAGTATCTTGTTGTCCGTGGACGTAATCTTTCTACAGCAAGTGGCAAGAATTATCTGTGGTGGCTCAATGGCGTGAACCGTGGTACGAGTGTCGTACCTGATTTCACCAAAACCATTTCTATGAAGGATGCAGAAGGCAAGACTTATCGTAGTGTCATCATAGCATGGGACATGACAAAGTCAGGTATTGATGATAACAACAGTACCGACCCTTTCAGCTTTGCCAATGGTCAGACAATCTTTGGACTTACATCTACTACCGGTACTTCAACGATAGAGTATATTGGCTTTGTCAGTTCCGTTCAGGATTATGCAAATACGGTAGGAGTAGAGGAAGTCGTAACGACAACCAAGAATGGTAATGGTGCCATTTATAGCCTTTCGGGTGTAAAGCTAAAGGAAGAGCCTTCCACTGGCGTATATATAAAAGATAAGAAGAAAGTGGTGAAATAAGTTGTTTGTGTTTATAATAAAAGCCTCCGACCGTAGCGATCGGAGGCTTTTTATTACTTCAATGTGAAAGGTAATGTTGCCTTGATGTCACGACTTGAAGCAGCAACGAATGCCTTGAATGTGCCTGACTCGGCTACCCATTCGTGCTTGTTTTCATCGTAGAACTTGAGGGCAGAGTAAGGGATGGTAATGGTTACGTCCTTGCTCTCGCCTGGATTGAGCGATACTTTTTTAAAGCCTTTGAGTTCCTTCTGTGGACGTACTACTGAACATTTGTCGTCACCAATGTATAGCTGTACAACTTCCTTACCTGCCACCTTGCCTGTGTTCTTAACTGTCACAGTCACGTCAATGCTTCCGTTTGGTGCGATTGTCTTGGAAGAAAGGCGTGCGTTGCTGTACTCGAATGTGGTGTAGGAAAGTCCGTATCCGAATGGGAAGACGATTGTCTTAGGTGCACGGTCAAAGTGACGGTAACCTACGAAGATGTCCTCTGCATATACTTCAACTTCGTTACCCTTGCCATTGTGTTTGCGAGCGTCAAAGTCGGTATTTAGCTTTGCCAAACTTAGTTCTGCTGGTACTGCCTTCTTGAGAGCCTTGGCATTGCTGATAAGGTCAGCTGACTTTGGATTTGCATTCTTGACAGTTGACTCGTTGACAAGTCCCTTAGGAGTGCGCTCCTCGCCTGTGAGGAAAGCTTCAGGCATGTCCTTTGGCTCAATGCCTGGATAGCCAATGAGACCATACTGATGTGAAGGGTAATCCTCAAGCTTTGCACCGTATGTAAATACTGTCTTACCTGATGGATTCACGTCTCCGCTGAGTACGGCTGCAAGTGCATGACCTGTCTCCGAGCCGAGATACCAGTTCTGGATGAGTGCTGGAGTGCTCTTGAGCCAAGGCATTGCAACTGCATTACCACTTGTAATGACTGTTATGATGTTTGGCTGTATGGCTGCAAGTTTTTCGATGATGGCATCCTGTCCGTATGACATGTTGTATGAACGGCGGTCACCACCTTCACAATCCTCAAAGTGGTTCTTGTTGAGTCCTCCTATGTAGATGATGAGGTCGGCATCCTTTGCCTTGCTGAGTGCCTCGTCAAGGAGTTTCTGCTGTGTTGCCTCTGTTATGAAGTCGGCACCGTCAAAGCGGCTTCTGCCTGACTCATATCCCTGTGCATATTCTATCTTGCAATCCTTGCCAAAACGCTCCTGAATGCCTCGTAATGCGCTTACCTCATCCTTTGGCTTCAATTCAGATGAACCGCCTCCTGCACAGAGTGACTTAGTTGCGTTGTCACCCACCACGAGTATTGTCTTGTATTTCTTTGCATCGATAGGAAGAAGGACTGAGCCATTCTTTGCCTTGTCGTTCTTGAGAAGTACGATACCTTCCTCGGCTATGGTGCGTGAAGCCTTGATGTGCTCAGGTGAGTTGATTGAGCCGTATGGCTTCTGACGGTTCATGGCTGTGCGGAAGATGAGTGCGAGCACTCGTCCAGCCTTGTCGTTGACTACAGACATCGGTATCTCGCCCTTGCGAGCCATCTCGAGGTAAGCCTTGCCAAGATAGTAGTCGTCATAGCCAAATCCGTTTGCCTCTGTTGTAAGTCCGTTGGTGTATGAACCCATCTCGATGTCAAGTCCGTACATGGCACTCTGCTTTGTGTCGTGTGCTGCTCCCCAGTCGGAGATAACAGCACCCTTGAAGCCGAGTTCGTTCTTGAGTATGTCGTTGATGAGGTAAGGTGAGTGCGTACAGTGTACTCCTTTGTAGCAGTTGTACGAACCCATGAGACTCCATGCCTCGCCTTCCTGTACGGCTGCCTTGAATGCTGGAAGATAAATCTCGTGGAGGGCACGGTCAGATACTTTTACATCCACATGTCCGCGGAACTCTTCCTGTTCGTTGAGTATGTAGTGCTTGATACAGCAAGCCACTCCGTTTGATTGTAATGCCTTGATATATGGTACACACATCTGGCTTGCGAGGAATGGGTCTTCGCCCATGTACTCAAAGTTGCGACCATTCAATGGTGTACGATATATATTCACTCCAGGACCGAGGAGTATGTCCTTCTTACGGTAGCGTGCCTCTTCGCCCACGTTCTTGCCGTAGAGTGCAGCCATGTCTGGATTCCATGTTGCTGCAAGACAAGTGAGTGCTGGGAAAGCTGTGCAGTAGTCATTTGTCCAATGGGAGTGTCCCCAGTCGTTCCAGTTTATCTCCATTCTCACGCCGTGAGGGCCATCGCTCATATACAGCTCAGGTATTCCAAGACGAGGCACACCAGGGCTTGAGAACTTGCTCTGGGCGTATGTTATTCTACATTTCTCTTCGAGTGTCATGCGTGATAGAGCGTCATTCACACGTTCGTCGATGCTCTTAGTCTCGTCCTGATACACAGGCGTCTTTTGTGCTTGTGCTCCTATTGATAACAGGGCAGTAGCAATTACCAGGATTGTTGTTTTCATTCTTCCTTAGATTTTATATGATTCTTTAATGGGTTAGCGTACATTGTGAGTATCTTCTCACGGAGGAATGGCACGTCTGGATTCTCCACTTTGACCATTGATATTCTCTCCTTGAGGTATGCTTCAAACTCCTTGTGCTCTAGCTCCGTAACCTCTTTGAAGAGTGATTCGTCGCCACTCACCTCTGCAAGTGCCACGATGTTGGCAGGATAGATGCGGTAGTTGCGGTGAATCTCCTTGTCTATGTGCTCTGCAATGATGCGGTAGATGTCAGCCTTGTCAATTGATTCTGCATCGAGTGTGTCGAGCCATTCGTTGATACAAGGTGCTGCCTCGTAGTGGATGTGACCCTTCTTGCCGAAGATGCCAGTCTTCATGTTGTCGAGGTCGTCCTGCTTTGACTTCTTCCATCCCTGTACGTCACGCTTGAGCTGGAACTCCTGAGCCTTGAGGTAGTCGCAAGGGTCGTACTCGTAGCTGATGGCAAGCGGTACTATGTTCATGTCCTTAATGTTGGCAATGATGTCTGCTGTTGACCTTCCCTCAGCTGGTCCTCCGAGAGTGAGCATCTTGAGTACTGACTCCTGTGTGCGGTCGTTGCTGTCCTTGGCGCGACCTTCACGCTGGGCAATCCATATATTCTCATGTTTCTCGTTGATGGCAAAGTGCATGTACTGGCTCATGTGGATGGAACTGCGGAGCGTCTCTTTAGGAGTGAGCCCTCGGTTCACTGTGAATGCTTTGTTCATCTTCACAAGAGTCTTAATCCATGGGTAGATGAGCAGGTTGTCACCAATGGCAATCTCCACAGTCTTTGCAAAGCCCTCGTCAACAAGCATTACGTCGAGGATGGCTGAGTCGAGCACGATGTCGCGGTGGTTGCTCATGAAAGTGTATGAACCGTTCTTCTTGAGTGAAGGAGCGAAGTGGCAGGAATAGCCTGTTGCACACTTGCGGAGCACATGCTTCACTACGTGCTTCATGTATCTTATTTGGAAGTCCTGAGGAGTCTTTATGCCGATGAAGAGCAATTTGAGTAGCCAGTTACGAAGTCCTACGGGCATCCATGGCACGAATCCATTGAGGATATGTGAGAACTTGCGATCCTTGAGCATT
>JAGCWG010000454.1 GCA_017961965.1 Bacteroidaceae bacterium
AAGTTGATGTGTACGAGCTGTTCAACGATCTTTGCAAATTCATCTCTGTACTACCCATGGACGAAAAGCAACTACAAACAGCTTTGACACACAGAGTACATGATTTTGAAGATATGCTACAATACCAATGTGCAACCACCGCGCATTGCGATGTAATAGTGACAAACAACCGTAAAGACTTCATCGAGTTCAGCACCCTTCCAATCATGACAGCCGAGGAATTTCTAAAGTCAATGGAATAAATAACATATCTCTCAAAACAAGGGATATGGATGCAAAACGATCACATTCATTTGTTCGCTCCACGACTAACATAACACGCCCCAAACAACAAGCACATTTGCTTTATAATTGTCTTATATCGAACATGGGGGGGTAAAATTAAAAGGGATGGAATGATAAATTAACATAATAGGTGGTATGTTCAGTAAAATATTCATACCTTTGCCACCGAAATATTAAATATTATTAACAAACGATTAGGTGATATAAGCATAATATGAATTTCATATAGTATATACGCAAAGGATAATATCTTGACGGCTGTGAGGTCGTTAAGGCAGTTTCTTGTATCTATCATGTATGTTCATTCGCTTATTATACACGGATAACGACTAAGGGTGGAAACATCCAAAGGTTGAAATGTAGAGATAATCAAAACTTTTTTATTAACAATCAAGGCACGACTATTCTTGCCCAATTCTCACTTTTATTAAAAACAACAATGAAACAGAAAAATTATGTTGCTCCTTCCATTTCGGAGCGTGCGTCACGCATACGCACAAGCATCTTGGCTGGCAGTAATGTCCACATCCACATTACGGATGTACCTTATGAGGATGCACGTCAGAGAACCGTAGCACCAACACAAGGTGAAACAAATCAAACATTAACATTTTAATTCCGAGTGCGTATGAAAAAGTATTTATTTCCAGTTGTAGCACTCGTAGCTACAATGGCATCTTGTACATCAGATGTAGAGGATGCAGTTAACGTTAATGAGAATAAGAGTCATGAGTATGCCCTTTCTTTGAAACCATTTGAGTTTGAAGACGCAACACGTGTTATTCTTGAAGAAACAGGAAGTGGTATCAATTTCAAGTGGGACTTTAGTGAGGTATTCGGTGTATTCCCAATAAACCCAGAGAACGGTCAAGTTAGATGGGAACTTACAAAGGAAGATGATTGTCCAGACGAAGATCACTATGCACTGTTTAGAGGCGCAGGATGGCTACTAGAAGAGGACAATATATATGCAGCTTACCATCCATATAATGGTGATGCACCAAACAACACACCATACACTGCCGTTCCTGTATCATTACCATCAGCCCAAGGTGGTACACTATCAGCAATTGCTCCATACGACTACATTTGGGCAATAAACCAAAACCATATACTAGCAGAGTGTATTCAAGATGGAAAACCTAAAAATAGCATAGTCTTTGACTTCAGCCACGCTATCGCAATTGTCCAGATTCAAGTTCCTGCAAACATTGTAGATGGCATCTATGTAACCGCAAACGAAGGCAACCCATTCATCACTTCCGGTACAATGAATGCTGCTACAGGTGCTGTAACAGCAGGAGCATCAACTAATAGGATTTCCCTCTCAGATCCAGAAACGGTAAAGAATGGCGTTGCAACATTCTACATGGCAGTATTCCCAACAACAACAGGTGCTTGTACAATCCATGCAGGAGGTCTCTCTTTCCAGGTTGCAAGCAAAACACTTAAAGCTGGTAAGGCATACCGTTGGATTTGCCAATAATCAACGAGCATCACTTATATTATAGGAAATTTGCGACAACCTCACACGAGGTTGTCGTTTTTGTTTAAAATACGTCGTGAATGTACTCGTAGTACGTGGCGAGCGTACTCCCAGTACGTTGGACACGTACTTTCACAATTTCACATTTTTCTTTTACTCGTTCACCAAAATGTTACATGTTGAGCAAAGACATAAACGAGCCTTCGGGAAAGACGTAATATCTTTCCCGAAGGCTCGATATGTTAATTGTTAATTCAAGTTTAGTTTGTAGTTAAATTGTAGTTAAAATGGAGTTATATAGGAAGTTAAAAAGACGTTTGATTGATTACGGATTATCTTGTAAAACCACTTTGCGATGGACATCCGTCTTTTTTACTCCACTTTAACTACTCTTTAACTCCTTTTTAACTACTTGCAAGTAAAGCGTCAGCTGAACTTGCGAAACTTAAATTGTTATTTCTCTATGCTCTTTCCGAAGCAACGGCGACGGCGTGCAATCTCGTATTCAAAGTATTCCCACTGGGCAAGTACCTTGGAGTTGGTCTCAAGCATTGGGCATACGTTGGCATACTTGAACTTGCAACGCTGGAAATGTGGGATGAGGTCGCTGAAGATTGGTGCATTAACACCACGACTCTGGTACTCTGGCTTGACGGCAATGAGCATAAGGTTTACCGTATCTTCATAGAAACGCTTAAACTTGAGTGCCTTCAAGAGATGGAACCATCCGAATGGGAAGAGTTTTCCACCTGACTTACGCATGGCATTTGCAAGCGACGGCATACATGCACCAAAGGCGATAAGCTCACCTGTGTCTGCATTCTCAATAAGAGTGACAAGGTCGAGGTCAACCAATGGGAGGAACTCACGCACATACTGGTCAATCTGCTTCTGGCTTATGTCAGAGAATCCGAAGAGCTGAGCGTATGCCTCGTTGACAAGTTCAAACATCTTCTGACCGTAGCCATTCTCCAAAAGATCCTTACCAGTAGGCTTCTTGATACGAAGGTTGTTACGCTTCATAACAATATCTGTAATCTTGAGATACTTCTCAGGGATAGCATCTGGAACGGTAACCTTCAGTTCAAGCCAGTCAACCTTCTTGGTGAACCCGAGTTGCTCAAGAATCTGTGGATAATAAGGATAGTTATATATGGTGAGGACAGAGCCAATGCGGTCAAATCCCTCAACGAGCATTCCCTCCTTATCGAGGTCGGTAATACCGAGAGGACCTTC
>JAGCWG010000455.1 GCA_017961965.1 Bacteroidaceae bacterium
AATGATGACAAGATTCTTCTTCTCGCCTTCAAGGTCACGATGCACACGTACCCTTATGCCGTCAGCCTCATCTATATAGACATCTTCACCCTCGCCAAGCATGAAGAGTTTCTTGCCACCATGAAGTGGCTTAGCAGCAATACATATATGGAAATACTCGCCCTTGTGAGGAGTAATCTGAAGACATGCCACGGAACTTCCTTCAACCATGGAAAGCGTAGAACCACCCTCGATAAGGTCGGAGTGAATCTCCATCTGCGCACCGAGCATAGGTAGGATATCCCTTATCTGCTGCTCAGCCTCAAGAGGGAAAACGCTCTGGTTGAGAAGCGTCCTGTAGAGGAAAGCCTGTTCCTTTGTAAGGCGTGTGAACGAGAAGTTTGTTTTGCTCTCATGACGTATGAGTATGCCGTCGTTAAGCTGTGAGGCATTCACGTTCGACCTTATGCGGAAACCATCAGCATCCTTGTCGATTATGATATAAGGCTTATCTTCTGTCACATTGACAAGCTGGTAGGAGTATTTTCCCACATAGAGGCGACTCTCGTCGGTCATCTCCGTAATGACATCCTTGATGTGTACTCCGTCGTACATTCGACTCATGCTGCGTTGATGAATGCGCTTGTCGGCATCGTTCATGAAAGGGAGGTTACCCATCTTGTAGGCAACAGATGAGATTGACTTACCCTTGCCCCATTCTCCGTTCTTGAGACGGTTCTGCTCACGTACTTCCACGTACTCGTCATTCTCATTCTCGAGTACATACATCATTCGTACGGACGCATCGTTGCTCTGTGGCGAATCCATGTCACCGTTAAGCGTGCGACGAAGCGTCTGTATGGCAAGTTCCCATTGGGAGAGGCAACGTATGGAAGTAAGGGCAGGAGTGGTGCCGTACTTTGAGGCAAGGAAAGCCTTGTCTTCATCCGTAAGATTGAGGAAGGCAGCCATCTCGTGACGAAGGATAGCGAGAGCAGGAGTCTTGATGGCGTACTTTACCACATCCTCGTCTTCGCATCCCGTGTATCGTGCAAGGAAATAATACATGGCAAGATAGCCATTATGCTTGGAGGAATCCCTCTGCATACGGAAATTCGCAACAATCTGCTTACGTGTCATGCTTGGATTGGTTTCAAGCATAAGCTCTGCCACAAGACATGAAGGACGAAGACTTGGATAGGTGCCTGTCTCCTTCTTGTTGACAAAAGTGTGAAGTTTATTGCGTGAATCCGTGCTTGCCTCATGAGTATAGGCAAGTATGAGGAAATAGTTCATCAAGTAGTTGATGAACATATTCTTACATTCTGTTATAGGGTTCAGCACCTTGAAAGCAAGGGCAAAAAGCTTGATTGCCTCGTCATAGTTGCCACGAATGGTATTATGTATGGCAGCAAGGGTAATACCTGCTCCATCTTTTTCGCTAACAGGCGTATCTGGCAACGTGCCATCGAGGAAATATCTATAAAGGTTCACGAGCGAGCGCATATTACGCTTGTTGTGAATGAGCAAGTTCAAGTTGTCATCTATGACACGGTAGAGAATGGAAGTATCCACCACTCTGTCATCCTCACAGAGTTGCTGAATGTAACTATCGAACACCCACATGAACACCTCCTTGTTGAGGTTGGCAAAGAGTACTCGTGTCTTCTCGTTGATATCAATAGTAAGAAGGAAAGTCATCTCGCCTCGTGAGATGTTTTGGGCAGCATTACACATCTTGTAATCGCTATCCACAAGTTGTGCAACGGCATGGCGCATCACGTTGAGATTGGTCATCTTAGGCAATCTCATGTTGAGGAACTCAGCCACAAGGTCACGTCTCTGTTCAAGGGTATAGAACAAGGCTGGTAGGAAATACGCCTGAGGTATCTGATAGCTCTTTGAGTTCTGGTACCAGCTGTAACCTTTGTCCAATAGGTATCCTGCCGACAAGAGCTCGTCAAGAACCTTGTCAGCATCATAATCACGGAAAGAGTCCCTGAGCAACTCATGTATCTCTTCTATTCCCGTATATGAGCCTGAGAATTGATATGCGTAGAGGCACAGCAGGCGTTGTGCATTCTCACTTAGCGATGAAAAGTTGACGTCAACCATTCTTTAGTTTGTGAGTTTGTAAGTTTTTAAGTTTTTAAGTTCTTAAGTTCTTGGGTTCTTAAGTTTTTAAGTTCTTAGGTTCTTAAGTTCTTAAGTTCTTAAGTTTGTGAGTTTTGTAAGTTTTAAAGAAGCTATCCTTCCAACCCACTTTATTAAAAAATGGCGAAGCCCCAAAAGACTCCGCCATAGGTTTATGATGCAAATGATTGCTTATGACTTACGGCTTACGTATGAACCGTCACGAGTATCAACCTCAATCATATCACCCTCGTTGATGAAGAGTGGTACGCGGATCTCAACACCAGTCTCAAGTGTAGCAGGCTTAGTAGCGTTAGTAGCTGTATCGCCCTTAAGACCTGGCTCAGTGTAAGTAACCTGAAGAACGATCTTTACAGGAGCCTCAGCTGTGAGGATTGCACCTGTCTGGTCATCGATAGTAGCCATTACCATAGTCTCACCCTCCTTGAGGAAGTCACCACCGATGATAAGGTCCTTAGCGATATTAACCTGCTCAAATGTCTCGTTGTTCATGAACACCATGTCGTCGCCCTCCTTGTAGAGGTACTGGAACTGCTGGTGAGATACAGTCACGTCATCAAGCTTAGCTGATACAATCCATGTACGCTCAAGTACACGACCGTCCTCAACGTTCTTAAGCTTTGTGATCATAACTGTGTTACCCTTACCTGGCTTCTTGTGAAGGAAGTCGATAACTACCCAAATCTTGCCATCATCAAGGCGGAGGCAAACGCCCTTCTTAATGTCACCTGCTAAAATAGCCATATAATTCTAAAAAATTTTAAGTTTTCGAGTTTTCAAGTTTTTAAGATTAGCCTTAGCTTGTATTCCTCAAAAACTCAAACTATATTAATAATTGTATTCTTTCTTATCGAAATCGAGTGCAAAATTACAGTTTTTCATTAAAATGACAAAAAAAGATGTGTAAAATCAGCAATTTATTTTGTCTATTTATTTAAAATGCCTAATTTTGCACCCGCTTTTAGTGCGAAGTGATGCACAAGAGCAACACAGAAATTGAATGAGATAATTCAGGAGATTAATAACAATAAAAAGATAAAAAGATATGAAAAGAACATTTCAGCCTCACAACAGAAAGAGAATCAACAAGCATGGTTTCCGTGAGCGTATGCAGACAGCTAACGGCCGTCGAGTTTTGGCAGCACGTCGTCGCAAGGGTCGCAAGTCACTTACAGTTTCAAGCGAGCACCACGGAAAATAATTGATTCTCGTTCGCAAGGAACAAAAGCAGGAGTTTCACACCGAAACTTCTGCTTTTTTCGTATCAGAAGTAGCTCTGTTCTTAACTTTAACGCCAACCGTCCTGTCTCATGATTCCTTTTGTAAGA
>JAGCWG010000456.1 GCA_017961965.1 Bacteroidaceae bacterium
ACACTTGAACGGCTCAAGCATAGACGATTTAAGTGGAAATATCTCCATGAAGGACGCCAAGCTTGTAACATCAGACACCGTATATAACGTGAGCAACGTGAATATCAACGTGGAGCAGCGAAACGACGGTTACACAAGTCTTTTACTCCTTAGTGACTTCCTTGATGCAAGGATAAAGGGATACGGAAAATTTTCTGCCATCGTGACAGACTTCAAGAATATCATAGCCACGAACCTCAACAAGATAGTAAAGAAGGAACATCACAAGTCGGATTCAAGGTTTGACTACGACCTTGCATTTTACGACTCTCCGATCCTTCATCATTTCATCAAGGATGACTACTATGTAGCAGAGCCTCTAAGGATTATCGGCTCTATGGATGCAGGAAATGGCATTCTCAACCTTGATGTAAACGTTCCGTATGCCAAGTATGACGGCAGCACTTACAAGAACGTGAATGTGGTGTGCTGTAACAACTCTAATCAATTGAGCCTTAAAGCAACCGGACTTACACATACAGACAAGCAAGCAATGAAGATAGACCTCAACGCCACAGCCGTGAACAACGTTGTGGAATCAAATGTGAGGTTAAAGATGAAGAATCGTAACGATATTGACGTAAACCTCAACTCAAGGGTCAGCTTCGCGGATAGCATCGGCAAACTCAAGACCATTGTTGACCTCTACGAATCAGATATCGTCATAAATGATACTACATGGAACGTAACGCCCGCCAGAATATATGTATTTGGCAAGGATATAGTATGCCATAATCTGAAGATTGCCAGCGGAGACAAGTATGTGACTATCGAGGGTAAGGCTTCCGACAACCCTTCAGACTCTATACTTGCAAAGCTTAAGAATGTAGAGATTGAGTATGTTCTCAACATCGTGAACTTCACGGCTGTTGACTTCTCGGGTATCGCCACAGGTCAGGCTACATTATGCAACCTTCTCGACAAGCCTTCGTTCAAGGCTAACCTAAACGTAAAGGATTTTCGTCTTGAAGGAGGACTTCTCGGAAATGCAGAGATTAACGGCAACTGGGACGATGAGGTAAACGGTATTGCCCTTAATGCCAATATCGTCAACATGTACAAGTGTCGTGAAGGTCTTACTTCCAACTACATAAATAGGTTCGGTACAACAAAGGTCAAGGGATTCGTCTCCCCAGCCAATAACGACATATTCCTCCATGTGGATGCCATGGACACTCATGCTGCCGTATTGCAAGGATTCCTCGGCATCATTTTTGACGATATGGACGGCTATCTGCGTGGTGGTCTCAATATAGTGGGTCCTCTCAACAAGGTTGACCTTGAGGGCGACGTAACAGGTCAGGTGTCCATGAAACTGAAGACAACCAATGTTCCTTATATGTTCTCAGGAGATACTGTACATCTTGAACGCGGACTTATAGCATTCAAGGATATGCGTATGATGGACTACCAGAATAACGTAGGCATCCTCAACGGTAAGGTAACACATACCAACCTCCGCAACTTTGCATACAACTTTGATGCAGATGCACGTGGCATACTCGTGTATGACGAGAAAGAGTTTAACGCCAACAAGTTCTGCGCCACAGTCTTCGCTTCAGGCGACGTACATCTTGACGGCTCAGACGGACATCCTATGCATATTTCCGGAAACATAACGACGAACAGAGGTTCAGTGTTTGCATACGACAACGTATCACCTGATGCCCTTGTTAACAGCTCGTTCATAGAGTTCCACGACATAACTGCCACAGAGAAGAAGAATGACAAAGAGTTTGTTTTCTCCCCTGTCATCGTTGACAGGGATATGCGTGATGATGACGACGACCTCTCACAATATATCGTGAAGAGCGTGAAGAAGAAGAGCGACTACGAAGGCGATATATTCATGGACTTCCATTGCAACATAAACCAGAACTGTGAGGTTAAGCTGCGTATGGACAGGCAGGATGATGCCTACATAAGCGTGTATGGTAATGCAATCCTTCAGGCTAAGTGGCACAACAAGGGTGCCTTTGAGATGTTCGGAACATATAACGTTGACCATGGAAAATACCGCCTGTATATGCATGACCTTGTGTATCGTGACCTGAGTATGCAACCTGGAAGTTCAATCTCATTCAACGGAAATCCATTTGATGCAGGAATCCATCTTATCTGTAATCATGAGATACATAACGTGCCGCTTTCCGACTTAACTTCTACAACTGCGTACTCTCAGAACAATAAAGTGAAGGTAGTTTGCGTTCTTGATATTACAGGCACTGTAAGTTCCATGGACTTCAAGTTTGACATCAGTCTTCCAAATGTCAACGATGAGACACGTCAACTTGTCAAGAGCATGATTAACTCCGAAGAGGAAATGAATACGCAGATGATATACCTGCTTGCAGTCAACAGGTTCTACCCTAACGACTTTGCACGTGCCAACGGCGAAGACAAGAGCGGACAGGCTGTCAACTCGTTCGTGTCATCCACCCTCAGTGGACAGATTAACCAGATGCTGTCAAGCGTCATAGGTACCAACAGCAACTGGAACTTCGGTACTGGCATATCAACCGGTGAGAAGGGATGGCAGGACATGGATGTGGAAGGTATCCTTACGGGACGACTCTTCAACGACCGTCTTCTCGTGAATGGTAACTTCGGTTACAGGGATAACGCCATGACCAACACGCAGAGCTTTATCGGCGACTTTGAACTGAAATGGCGTCTTTGGGAGAATGGCAACACTTATCTCAAGGCTTACAATATGACAAACGACAGATACTTCACAAAAGGTACGCTCAACACTCAGGGACTTGGAGTGAGCGTACAGTATGACTTCGAGTCCATGAAGTGGCTGTTCGGAAAAAAGAAAGAAGAACAAAACAAGACTGATGAGAAATAGTTTCCATAACATATTATCATTACTTGTCCTCGTCCTCATGATGCTGGATGCAAACGCTCAGAGCGTAACCATCCGAGGTAAGGTAATGGACGATAAGAGAGCACCTATAGAGCTTGCACACGTAAGTGTGGAGGGTATGGCTGCAGGTGCCATATGCGATATGAAGGGCAAATACCAGTTTACTTGTGAATCCAAGGACACCATGGTAATAGCCTTCTCCATGCTCGGCTATCAAACAAAGAAGCGCACGTTGAACAGCCCATCGGACACGGTTACCATAAACATCATGCTTACACCTGTGGGCATAGAGCTTGGCGGAGTCGAGGTATCCACCATTCGACGTCAGACAAACGCCATGACAGATGTGAACATGAGCGACATGAAACACATGGGAAATGCCTCTGGTGGTGGTGTGGAACAGGTCATAGCCACTCAGGCTGGTGTAAGTACGCATAACGAGCTAAGTTCGCAATATAACGTGCGTGGAGGTTCATTCGACGAGAATTCCGTATATATCAACGGCATCGAGGTCTATCGTCCTCTCCTTATCCGTAGCGGACAGCAGGAAGGACTGTCTATCATCAACCCAGACATGGTTGATCGCATCAGTTTCTCGGCTGGTGGCTTTGATGCCCGTTATGGAGAGAAGATGTCATCTGTACTTGACATCACATACAAGAAAGCCAAGGGCTTTGAAGGGACTGTATCAGCCAGTCTTCTCGGTGCAAGTGCCTATGTCGGATATGGCAACGACAAGTTCAGCATGTCACACGCTTTCCGTTACAAGACGATGAAGAATCTTCTCGGAACTCTCGACACGGAAGGCGAATATGACCCTCGCGACATGGATTACCAGACGTACATGAGCTGGTCGCCAACACGCAAGACTACGTTTGATGTCATAGGTGTAATCTCACTTAACGACTATAACTTCATCCCCTCTACCCGAAGCACAAGTTTCGGTACAAGCGATAACCCTATAAACTTCAAGGTATATTTTGACGGTAAGGAACGTGACCGTTTCAACACTTTTTTCGGAGCATTCATGGCAAACCACAAATTTAATCCGAATAATGATGTCACATTCAACCTTTCCGCTTTCAAGACAACGGAACGCGAGACATACGACATTAGCGGTGAGTACTGGATAGATACGGAGAAAACGTCAAGCAATCTTGCCATAGGCAAATACCTCGAACATGCACGTAACCGTCTTAATGCCTCTGTGTTAAACGTCGGCTTTACAGGACACAGCCGCGTTGGCAAGCACGATACGCGTTATGGTGCACTCATAAAGTTTGAGAAAGTTACGGAGAACATGCGCGAATGGGAAATGCGTGACTCTGCAGGATATTCGCTTCCTCGCGGAAAAGATGGCCTTGACATTATCTACAACATGACATCGATGAACAAGGAAACAAGCCGTCATTTTGAACTCTTTGCGCAGGATTCATACAGGAAGGAATACAAGGAAGGCGAGGTCGTTCTCAATTATGGTGCCCGTCTCACACATTGGAGCTATAACCGCGAGACACTTTTCAGTCCTCGTGCCACGATAGCCTTCGTACCAGCTAAGAATGACAACATCACACTTCGTTTCTCTACGGGTCTCTATTACCAGACTCCGTTCTACAAGGAAATGAGAGACACGATAACGGAGAATGGCAACACATATGCCTATCTGAAAAGTGACATTAAGTCACAGCGTTCAGTACATTTTGTGCTTGCAGGTGAATACAGGTTCAAGATAGGCAACCGCCCGTTCAAGTTTACCGCAGAAGCATACTACAAGGTTCTCAACGACCTTATACCATATAATGTGGATAATGTACGCGTGGTTTATTATGGTGGAAATATCGCAAGCGGTTATGCTACAGGTGTGGATCTCAAGATATATGGCGAGTTTGTTCCAGGTACAGACTCATGGCTTAGTTGTGGTATAATGAAGACAGCCGAGCAAATAGACGGAGTATGGATGCCTCGCCCTACCGACCAGAGGCTTAACGTGGCACTCTTCTTCAGCGACTACTTCCCTGGAACGACAAAATGGAAGATGACTCTACGCGGACATTATGCAGGAGGACTTCCTTTCGGTCCTCCTCATGCTGGAAGGGAAAGACAAGTGTACCGTATGCCAGCATACCGTCGTGTGGACCTTGGACTCAGTTATCGTCTCCTTGACAACGAAGACCGCCATGTGCGAAATGCTTTGGCAAGCAACTTCAAGAACATTTGGCTCGGTTTGGATGCCTTCAACATATACGACATCAATAATGTCAATTCCTACTATTGGGTGACAGACATTTCTGGTACTCGTTATGCTGTACCAAATTATCTCACAGGTCGTCAGATAAATGTACGACTATTGTTTGAATTCTAAGCCCCTCTACACACTCCTCCGCCCTCTATGGGCAGGGGTGAAAGGGTCTATTCTGTACAAATATATAATTATGACTTACAAAGAAACAACTGAATATCTATTTACAAGCACTCCACTTTTCCAGAACATAGGAAAAGATGCGTACAAAGAAGGACTGAGTAACACTGAGGCTCTTGACGAGTACTTCGGACACCCACATCGTGCTTATAAGACAATCCATGTGGCAGGAACAAACGGAAAAGGCTCTACGTCACATACCATAGCATCAATACTTCAGGCAGCAGGCTATAGGGTCGGACTTTTCACGTCTCCCCACCTTATCGATTTCCGTGAGAGAATAAGAGTAAACGGTGAGATGATTTCGGAGCAGTATGTAGTGGACTTTGTAGAACAACACCATCATTTCTTCGAACCGCTCCACCCTTCTTTCTTTGAACTTACCACGGCCATGGCGTTCAAGTATTTTGAGGAACAGAGGGTAGAGATTGCCGTAATAGAAGTTGGGCTTGGCGGAAGACTTGACTGCACCAACATCATTCAGCCAATCACATCTATCATAACAAACATCAGTTTTGATCATGTAGCTTTCCTTGGCAACACACTTGCCAAGATTGCAGGCGAGAAGGCTGGTATTATAAAAAAAGGAATACCTGTTGTTATTGGCGAGACTGTTCCTGAGACACGTCCTGTGTTTGAAACAAAAGCAAAAGAGGTGCAAACATCCATATTCTTTGCCGAGGAGGATTTTGAGGTTAGGTCATACAACTTCAAACCTGAAGGCGGAATAATATATGAGACGGAGACATTCGGCGAGATTACGACAGAGCTGTGTGGCGCTTGCCAGATAAAGAATACACGCACCATACTCTGTGCGCTCAAGCATATCAACAAGGCTCTCGGTGGAACACTCACAATTCAGAATGTAAAGAAAGGTTTCTCTACCGTTTGTAAAAGTACAGGTTTGATGGGCAGATGGCAGAAGATACAGAAACAACCGCTTACGATATGTGACACAGGACACAATGTGGGTGGATTCGAGGACATCACCCGTCAGTTGGCAAATATAAATGAACGACTTAGTACGACAGGCGGCAAGATGCGTATTATACTTGGTATGGTCAACGATAAGGACATAAACGGAGTACTTTCAATGTTACCAAAGAATGCCATTTACTACTTTACCCAGGCAAGTGTGAAGCGTGCAATGCCATGTGGCGAAATCAGAAAACTGGCAAGTACGCATAATCTACTCGGAAACGATTACCCTTCCGTATCAGAAGCCTATGTTGCAGCACAGGACGATGCCGGAAAAGACGATTTCATATATGTTGGAGGCAGTAGCTTCGTTGTAGCGGACCTGCTTACTTTCCTCAACGTAATTAAGAGTTAAAGAAAAATGCAATTTCTCGAAATACAACTATAAGTATAAGTTTTTTTTGCGTCTCCTACTCTCCTAAGCTTCCAACGTCGGTCAAATGAACTAAAAGCTTGTACAAAAAACTTTTTTACAACTATGACAAAAAACATCACCTTCCTCTTACACGGAAGCGAGGAG
>JAGCWG010000457.1 GCA_017961965.1 Bacteroidaceae bacterium
GGATTCAAAAAACATGATGTTTGTAGTAAGTACGTCGGGGAACGTACTACGAGTACGTTCGCGACGTATTTTCAACCCTTTTCCCCTACCTGTCCCTTAGGTGTGCCTTAGGTGTCCCTTTGTTTTGTAAGGGACATGAAGGGGAACGTAAGGGGAACATATGGTTCACCTAACAAGAGACACTTGTTTCACACTTTTTTACAGAGCGGCTTCCAACCGTACAGGTCGATATTTTTTCCGTGGCGTACGGACTTTTGGTCCGTCGGGGACGAACTACTTGTCCGAAGCCCATCGGATTGTGGCACAAGATAATTATATAATATTAATCCCTCACAACGCACAAAACGTTATGAGGGATTTATGTTTGTCAAACTAATAATTGACTATTTATCATCGTAATGTCCGTAGGCGGTAAGAACGAGGACAATAACCTCTTCGTCATGTATTCGGTACACCAAACGATGCTTCTTTGTTATTTCACGACTCCAGCGTCCTTCGGGTTTCCCTTTCAAAGGCTCTGGGTGTCCTGTGCCAGTTTTGGGATGCTCACGAAGTTCTTCGAGGAAACGCATAGCCTTGGCAAATGCTTTAGGCTCGTACTTCTCCAATTTTGCCAATCCAATATTGGCTTCTGGAGTATATCTTATTTCATACTTCATAACCACATCTTTTTAGCATATCAGATACGGACTCCCCAGGTAACTGTGTTGTATATTCACCTCTGGCATACTGTTGCTCAGCACGCTCTATCTTGGCAAAGAATTCTTCTTTTGTCATCAACGTTGGATCTTCCTTCTTTGCTGTAAGCTTCTTTATGTATTTAAGCACCTTGTTCATCAAGGTCTCGTCATCTGATATGTCGTTAATGGCACGGAGTACCTCCGCATTCAACTGTACTGCTGTCATAATCTTTTATGTTTTATGTTTTTATGTTGGCAAAGTTAAAACTAATATTGCAAACAGTCAAATAAAAATGGTTTTTATTTGAACTCTATACGGTTAGTCTTCGCCATGTCTCTGTTTTTAGAACTCTACATTTCATTTATGCGCAAGAACTTAAAAACCTAAAAACTGACAAACGTAAAAACTCATCACTTACATACTCTTTCATAAACTGCCATGAGCTTTTCGGCACATACCTTTGGATGGAAGGTGTTCATGGCATACTCGTAGCCACCTGAAATCATCTTGCCACAAAGGATGTCGTCTGTAAGTACGGTTGCTATCTTGTCTCGTATGTCCTCCACGCTTGATGGGTCTGCTTGTAGGGAGTATGGACCTCCTGCCTCAGGGAGACTGCTCACGTTACTTGTAACCACAGGACAACGACTCAGGAGAGCCTCGACTACAGGCAATCCGAATCCTTCGTAGAAACTTGGATAGACAAATGCCTTTGCCTTGGAATAAAGTACCTGCAACTCATCATCACTCACCCTCTTCTTTGGGAAGATGACAAGGTTCTCCATATTATGTTCTGCTATGTATCGCTTTACCTCGTCCTTGTATTCACGACCTCCACCAACTACCACAAGTGGTATCTGAAGGTCTTTAGGAAGAAGCTCTATCGCCTTGACTATTCCCAAGAGATTCTTGCGTGAGTTGATTGAGCCTACATACAGAAGGAAGCCGCCCTGGAGTTCAGAGTTTTGAGTTATGAGTTCGGAATCATCCGCTGGCGAACTGGTAGCATAGAATCTCGGAGCCACAGGCTGATAGACAACGTCTATCTTGCTCTCATCCACGTCATAGAAACGAAGGATATCCTGTTTCGTACATTCGCTTATGGCTATGATGCGGTCAGCATTCTTTACGGCATAACGCCACTTGAGGTCATAAATCTTACGGTCCTGCCAATGGTACATGTCCGTGAATGTGCGGAAAGCCACGTCATGGATAGTCACAACGCTTGGTATTCCGCTCTTGCGTATTCCGACAGGCAACTCGTTGCTGAGACCGTGAAACAGGTCTATGCCGTCACGCTTCAGGTTGTTTGGAATACCGAAGGTGCGCCACAGGCTACCCTTGAGCAATCCATGTGGAAGAAGAGTCGTACAGTATCTCTTGTTCAGATACTCAGCCACTTCATTATTGTCCTTAGGTGCCTTTGGTGTGTACAAAAAATAGGCATTCTCAGGGAAATATTCCGTGAGAATGTCTATTGTAGTTCGACTATGATTACCTAATCCTGTAAAGTTGTTGTAAAGACGCTTAGCGTCGAAACCGATTTTCATAGCAAAACATTTTTTAAGATTTATAATCTCAAATATATCATTTATGCCTCCGGGTCTTTTCTCAACACAGAGGACACAGAGTACTCAGAGCTTTTTTAAAACGAAAATTTAGAAAATTAAAGAAAATTTCTTTATAGCAAGTCTTTTTATTTATGCCCTCTGTTCATAACGGAACGCATAAATGATAAATTCGAGATTTGAAATTAAGAAAAAAATTTTCTTTAATTTTCTTAATTTTCGTTCTTTACCTCACCCTCCTACTTCTTTCCGTAAAGTACAGGGTTTGTACTTGGGTCGTTGTACATCTTCATCTGCTTATAGACCTTCATGTACTTCTTTCCTGCCTCTATGTCTGCAAGGAGAGCGTCAATCGCACTTGAGAGGTCCTTCTTCTGCTCAAGGAGCACGTCGAGTTTAGCCTTGCAAGCCTTGATGTGCTCAGCAGAAGCATCCTTACGGTCAACCTGCTCCTGCATGTGATAAATCTTGAGTGCAAGGATGCTGAGACGGTCAATAGCCCATGCTGGTGACTCAGTATTGATAGTTGCATCCTTGGCAACCTTCACACCTGAATAGAGAGAATAGAAATAAGAATCAATACGCTCCACGAGGTCTGTACGGTCCTGATTACTCTTGTCAATACGGCGCTTGAGCTGAAGAGCCTCAACAGGGTCAATCTGAGGGTCACGGATAATGTCCTCAAGATGCCACTGTACAGTATCAATCCAGTTCTTTACATAGAGATCATACTCTATTTCACCTGGCTTATATGGATTATTGATTGGAGTATCAACATTATCAGTAAGATGATAATCCCTGATTACCTGTTCGAATATTGGGTTTGCTTTAGCTGTAAATGTCATATGTATTCTAATTTTTGTGCAAAGATACATAATTTTATCGTGAATGAATTAAAAGTCTCAAATATATTTCTTCATTACAGGATTTTTACATAAATTTGCACCGGTAAACGAACATAAGTTAGACACTTAACTTACATCAAGACGGTTCTTAATCTGAATCAAGGATTCTGTTTATTCATACAAGCCCCGGAATTCCCCAAGCGTACGGCTAATTGACTTTATGCGGTGCCCAAGCGGAATGGCGGGGTTTTTCGTGCATTATCGGGATAATGCACGAGTTAAAAGTTAAAAGTTAAAAATTAAAAGTTAGGTTGGAGAGTTAAGAGTTTACGCAAGAAAAACAACCTGTATAGTAAAACATATTGCTTTTTATGCCGCCAAGCGGCCAATTAGAAAAACATGGGGAAAACAAAAGAAAACAACAGAAAACATATTTTTCACATGTTTTTTCATGTTTTTTTCTGTTTTTTCTTCGTCCGCACGTCTCGTGCGATAAAAAATCCATAAAAATGCAATTCCAAATTACATATAGGCACTCTTCGATTGTCCTAATATTCATAGTCAGTACTTAGTCTCATATGAGTCAGTACTTAGTCAGTACTTTGACTATACTTCAACC
>JAGCWG010000046.1 GCA_017961965.1 Bacteroidaceae bacterium
TCGTGGCTCACGTATGTCTTCTCCAGATATCCGTGCAGGTATCGCCCTCCTTATTGCAGCCATGAGCGCAAAGGGCACAAGCGTAATCAGCAATATCGAGCAGATTGACCGTGGATACGAGGACATCGAGGGACGACTTAACGCACTCGGAGCAAAGATACAGAGAGTATAGGCCCGCTTCGCGGGAGTTAAGAGGTAAGAATTAAAAGTTAAGAGTTACCCGTCCCAAACATGGAACTCGTGAACTTTAATCTTCAAAACTTAACTTTTAACTTTAAATTTTTAACTTTTAACTCCGAAGGATGGGTCGGGGGCTTGGCTTCTTTATATGATTAGAAAGGAAGACGTTTATCAGATAGGTAAGATTACCAAGGCACATGGTCTGAATGGAGAGGTAAACTTCAATTTTACGGACGATGTGTTCGACACGGCAGATGTCGATTATCTCATTTGTGAGATTGACGGCATCCTCGTGCCGTTCTTTATTGAGGAATACCGCTTCCGTAGCGACACAACCGCCCTCGTGAAGTTTGAGGACCTTGACACTTCTGACTCCGTACAGTTCCTCTTGGGATGCGACGTCTATATCGAGAATAAATACGTACAGGAACTTGGCGAGGACGAAGTATCGCTCAACTACTTCATCGGATTCAAGATGATTGATGGTGACGATAACAGCGAGATTGGAACAATCACAGCCATTGACGATAACACCGAGAACTGGCTCTTCATCGTGGAGCGTGCCGATGGCAGCGAAGTGATGATTCCAGCCCATGAAGAGTTCATCAGTAATATTGACCAGGACAACAGGGTCATGACGATGGACCTGCCAATCGGCTTGCTGGAGCTGTAATCCTTTACCGTTCGCCACCGTGTCCGGAGCGTCAGCCCCGGGAGACAATAATATTAACCACAGGCTACCATCCCCCACAACTGGATAGCCGCCCCCCTCGGGGGTCGGGGGGCTTGTATGAAGAAAAGAATTTGTATATTAGGTTCAACAGGCAGCATAGGTACTCAGGCACTCGACGTAATAGAGCAGCATAGCGACCTCTATGAGGCATACGTGCTTACAGCCTATAATAATGCTGACCTTATTATAGAACAGGCACGAAAATATAATCCAGAGGCAGTCGTTATTGCCAACGAGAAGAATTATGACAAGGTAAAGGACGCTCTCAGCGACCTTCCTATCAAGGTATATGCAGGAGCTAAGGCACTCTGCGACGTGGTACAGGACCAGAACGTGGATATCGTTCTTGCATCTATGGTGGGCTTTGCAGGTCTTGAGCCAACAATAGCAGCCATCAAGGCAAAGAAGGTCATAGCCCTTGCCAATAAGGAGACACTCGTCGTGGCAGGTGGACTTATAACCAAGCTCGCCAACGAGTATAAGGTACCAATCCTTCCTGTCGATTCAGAGCACTCGGCTATCTTCCAGTGTCTTGAGCCGGGCAACAGGATTGACAAGATACTCCTCACATGTAGTGGAGGACCTTTCCGTAAGTTCAACAACGAACAGTTAAAGACTGTCACAAAGGCAGACGCCCTTGCTCATCCTACATGGAACATGGGTGCAAAGATTACCATCGACTCTGCCACACTCATGAACAAGGGCTTTGAGGTCATCGAGGCAAAGTGGCTCTTTGGAGTAAAGCCTGAGCAGATACAGGTTGTCGTACATCCACAGAGTGTCATCCATTCTGCCGTACAGTTTGAGGACGGAGCGGTAAAGGCACAACTCGGAGTACCAGATATGCGTCTCCCAATCCAGTACGCCTTCTCTTATCCTAAGCGACTCACGCTCAACGGCAACCGTCTTGACCTCTTCAAGATGCAGAGCCTCACGTTTGAGGAACCTGACACTAAGCGTTTCCCTTGTCTTGCACTCGCATACGAGGCATTACGTCAGGGTGGCAACATGCCATGTATCGTGAATGCAGCCAACGAGATTGTGAACCGTGCCTTCATCGAGGACAAGATTCCTTACACACGCATTATCGAGATTATCGAGAAGACCATGCAGAATGTGGCGTTCAACACAGAGGACACACTCGACAATTATCTTGCTACGGACAAGGAAGCACGAGCATTTGCAGCAAGCCTGCTCTAATCACATATAACCGCTGCGTACGGTTATGAAACATTCACACAATAAAAGACAAAAACTTACGTTAATATAAGAA
>JAGCWG010000458.1 GCA_017961965.1 Bacteroidaceae bacterium
GCCGCAAGGCGGCCAGTTAGAACTTAGCGAAGCGGTCTCACTGACCAACGGGAAGTAAAAACAAAGAAAACATAGGAAAACAAAAGAAAACCTATATTCTTGTTTTTTTCGGAAATGGTGACAAGCACATGCGCCCCTTTGGTAACTCCTTCTCCTCCCCCACGGGGAGGTCGGGAGGGGGCCGTGTCTTTAGAACGGATAACCTACCGCAAAGTGGAAGGCAACGCCATCCTTGAAGAAGCGTGGAATATTATAATATCCCTTCTTACCCGTCTCGTATGGAGCATGGATAGCCACACCCACATCGAAACGAAGCACAAGGAACTCCATATCATAACGGAATCCGAAACCAGTACCAAGTGCCACCTGATCAGCAAGATTGCGGAAGCTGAACTTAGTAACGACTGACTGTTCATCCTCTACCGTCTGCGACGAGCCGTTGGTGTCACGCAATCTCCACACGTTACCAGCATCGACGAACAAGGCACCATAGACATCACCGAACATAGGGAAACGATACTCGGCATTAACCTCTGCACGCATGTCGCCACCATGATAGAGATAGACATCCCTGTCGCCGCATGGGTAAGGAGTAGCACCTGCACCAAGGGTACGAGCACCAAAGGCACGAATACTGTTGGCACCACCTGTATAGAACCATTCAGAAGCTGGAGTATTATCAGAATTGCCATAAGAATAAAGGACTCCCAAAAGTGCACGAGTAGCCACACAACTCTTTTCCGTAAGCTTGAATTTGTTACGGAGTTCAAATGTTGCCTTCAGGAACTGACTATAGTCATCGAACACGAATCTCTTGTGCTTCTCATTGATGTCCTTGCCACAAAGACTCTGTATTCCGCCTATGAGATTACCTGACTCCTTGATGGTGGCAGAGAAGTTTGTACTGACACTCTGAGCACGATTAGAGGAGTTGTCATAAGTATAGACATACTGTATGGCAGGAATATACTCGTCCGTAAGCACTCCCATGACACCTGCCTGATTGGAATTGACATCCGAATTCAGACGGCGAAGGTCGCTGAGCGTCACCTGAATAGGAGTGAAGGTGTGAGTCTCGTACTTTGAAGTCTGATATTTGTAATCCACTCCTACCGAAAGACGGTTGATGCGGTAGAACGCAGCCACATTCTCACGGGTGAATGACACACCGAACTTGGTAGATGTTGGATATTTGGTACGTTTGTTGTTCAGCGTTGGGAACACCGTCCAAGGATAAGACAAGGAAACATCCGCACCATACTGGTACGTGTCAAGGTCATTCATGTCACGGTTACGGTCACGCGTCTGCCAGAAGTACGCTCCACGCAACTTGACCGAGAAGGTCTCACCATAACGGAAGGCGTTACGACGTGAGAACGTGATTGAAGCATCAGGTCCTACCTGCGAATTACTCTTCTGCGAGAAGTTGAGTTCCACCTCCGTATCTATGAGCTTATCCATCGTAGCATCAAGGCGCACGTCAAGCACGGAACAGGTGTCCGTGGTGTCACGAGGAGTAAACGTGAAGTTGACGCCCGTGAAAATTCCCATGTTACCGAGTGCCGTGATGGTATTTGCCACACGTTCCTCGCTGTATGGCCTGCCCGTCCAGAACTTGAAGTTGCGGAACATGACACGTGGTTTGATTGGCACGGCATTACCCTGATAAGCCAACGTGAGACGTCGCATCTTGAGTGTGTCGTCATACACCATACGGCTTGCTGCCTGACGGTTGCCTGCCTGTGGAGTCGTCTGACGACTGCTCGTCATATTTGCACTCTTACGAATGAAAGCCGAGATGTGTCCGAAGTTCCATGTGTGGGCAACCTTCTCGGGAATATCGTTCGTCTGAGCCACAAGCAGAGTGACGCTTCCACGCTTTGAAACCGTATCTGCAAGATAATTGATGTAGTCAGGACGATAATAATAGTAGCCGTTATTGCGGAACTCAGATGTGAGACGCGCCTTCTCACTCAGGAGGTCGGAAACGGAGAACTGCTTGTCACGCTTGATGAAGCTGCTGGCAGCCGTTGCCTGGATGATGCTGTCCTTATCCTCTGGGAAGTCATAACGTATGGAGTCGTAATGATAAGCCTGTCCAAGGTGGATGTCGTAAGCAATCTTCTGTGTACGTGGATTCTTGCCAGGAATAAGACGATAGTCAATCTTGCCTTGGAAATAGCCATAGTTCTGAAGCACGTTCTGTGCCACCTTGGTACGTGTAAGAGGGGCAGCCATACTCACGGTACGGGGAGTAGCTCCGAAGACATTGAAGAACCATTTCTTCAATCCTTTGTGTTCCTTACCGCCCATACTGTTATACACCCACAATCCGATAGGAAGAGGAGTACGCATGGTCGAACTGCCAAAGAGCGAGTTGTTTGGAGCATACGCAAGAGCACCTTCCACCTCCTCAAGCACTGTCTGCTCAGCAAGCGAACCTGTCTTGCCCTCCACCTTTATCTCCTTTATTCCAGTGTAGAGGTACTCGTCCTCTGGCAAGTTGCTTGTCGTGGAACAAGCAACAAGCACAAACATGGATAATATGTAGAGAATCCTTTTCACTATAATCAATTGAATCAATTAACAATTAATAATTAACAATTAACATGCTGAGCCAACGCAAGGCGAGCCAAAGACGGCTCGCTACAGCTACCAGCATTCATCATGTCGCACTCCGCTACCAAAGCCTGCCCGAATCATGACTAAGCCTGTTCGCATACACGACTCGACCCTATGGTAACTACTCCCCGCCCTGAAAGGGAGGGGTCGGGGGAGGGTCAGGTGGGTCGGGAGGGGGCCGCCCGTCTTTCTACCTGAATATAAACAAGTCCGTCCACTTATCCACCTTCTTGCGGAACACGGCACCTGCACCATTCTTCTCAAGCACACCTTCCATCACGTTCTCGAAGTCCTTGCCATGGAAGAGACGGACGTAACGTGTGGCACTATTGTCAAGTCGCCATTCGAGTGACACGTCATCTATGAATGAGCCGATACCAGAGCTCTGGTTGTTTGCCTTGTTGTCAGACACACGTCCACCAATCACGACGGTAAGACGGTCGTTGAAGAATCGCTTACTGAACTTGAACGAGTAGTCAGTACCCGTGTCTCCGTTGGAGTACGTTGTCTGGTCAATACCGAGACTCACATCAACGAATGAGTTGAGAGCCTTGCCAGCAATATTGTTAATCTCCGACTGGAGGAACGTGTTGAGCGCATTATTAGCCGTGAGCGTAGATGTGTTGCTGTCGGAAATGTACATACCCGTTGCAAGGAGAGCCACGGCAAGCTTGTTCTTTTCCTCATCCGTACATGTCTCAAGCTCGCTTCGGATAGCCGCATCAATAGGAGCGTCAATCGTGAAGGCAAGACCCATGTTGGAGAGGCTGTTCGTAATCTTCATACCCACATCGAACACAACGCTACGTGTTGCACCATCGCTTGACACGGCAGCCTTGGTACGTTCCGTTGCCACGATGTTGAGTATAGGATTCATCACGTCACCCGTGAACTCCACGTAGCTTCCGCTCTCTATGGTGAATGTCTTGAGTGGAATGACTGGGAGCGTATATTTCATCTCTCCATCATTAACCGTAAGTCGTCCGAGTACGGAGAACATACCCTCTGGTGTTGACGTTACGGCAAGCGAACCGCCACCACGAACATAGATGTAGCTCTGACGGTCGGCAGAGAACTCGCAGTTGACCTTGGCACCTTCCTCCACGTTGAGCGTGATGTTCATGTCAAGTCCCATCATTGACTTGTTCACGTTATGTTCTTCCGAACCGAGAGGCTTGGAGAGGTCAACGAAGGTCACGATGTCTTCCAGTCGGTCGCCCTGTGAGAGCGGTGTCTCCGTCATGATGTACGTCACATTGGTTGAACTGAGCACATTGACCATACCACGCACGGAGAGGTCGTTGAGCGTTCCCGACATACGGCAGAAGAAGTCGCCATAAGCATCGCCGAAGAGTACGGACTTACCAGTACGCTTTGACTCGATGAGCTTGAAGTTCTTTCCGTAGATACCGAGAGAGATTCCCATATTGTCAAGGTCGGCAAAATCCACACTACCGTTGATGGTGATAGGTGTCTTGTCAGCAGCATACACGGAGAAGCGGTCAAACATGAGCTTGCTGTCCTTGATGTTGATTGTGTCGTTTGCAAATCCCAAGCGGAGTGAGTACATGTCACTCCTGAGTTTTACGTCATTAGGGAGGAACGCACCGTTATAGATAAGTTTGTCCACAGGTCCGCGCACATTCATCTCACCAGCCACAGTACCGTCAAGTGCAATCAGCTGGTCAGGTATGAACGGATTGACAAGTGACACAGGTATGTCGAGCAACTTGAGCGTTGCATCAAGCACGCCGTTGTTCTCTGCCGTATAAGTACCGTTGAGGAAAGCCACATCCACACCGTTGTATTCCACCTGTCCCTCGACCGTATGTTTCAAGAGACCGTCTGGCTTATAGTCGAAGTCAGCCTTGAGGTCGCCCACATCCATACCTTCGTATGTATATTTCTTGACACCTGCCGTACCGCCTACCCAGAAGTTGTCGTCATGCTCGTTCTGGTTGAACATGGCATCAAGATAGAGGAGTCCTGTCATCTTAGGAAGGAAAGGAACGACAGAGACAATCTCGGCAAGATTGAGGTTCTGTATTGCTGCCTTTGCCCACTGCTTCCTGTAGTCGTTAAGTCCTGCCCTGAGGTCAATGGAACAACTGTCGGAAAGGGACTTCAACTGTATGTTTCCATCTACGTGAGTATCCGTAAAGAGTATGACATGATTATCAGGATTGAGCTGGAACTTGCGGAATGCTATGATTGGCTGCTCAGGGAAAAGCGTGAGCGTAGTGATGGTGTCAGACGTACCAATCTCCTTACCTGACGAATGGACACCGAGGTCAATACCCTTCTCCTTCTTCTTATTATAGAATGTGAGGTGGGCATCCGTCTCGCGTGCTGCAAGATAACCGTCAAGATATGCGCTGAAAGCCTCAAACATTGGCTGGTCACTACATGACACACCCATGTTATAGACAATACGTCTGCCTTCCTGATAGATATTCAGGAACGTCGTATCCACACTTATCGTGTCGTAATGCAAACCATAGACGTGAGCCATAGCACCTACTCCCTTTACAGGTCCCATGTTTACGTCTGCCAACACGTCGGAGAACGTGATGCCGTAGGCATGGAGCACGGCTGCAAGAGGATTCTTCGTTCCTATGCTTGCCTTCAGATTGAGTTCAGGGAAATACGCACGGAGTTCATCAATATTCTGTGCCTTGTCCTTAACCTGCTGCTGCGCCTTGTTGCCAAGAACAGCGAATTTGTCAAGGAGCTTGAGGATATTATAAGGAGTATTGAAGTTGAACGAGAGGTCACCCGTGTAGAGTGAGGCGTATGTAGAATCGGCTGTTGTCTCTGCCTTGAGATTGAAATCGTTGGTTGTTACGCTGTCCTCGGCAATAACCATGTTAAGTCCATCTACATGGGCAGAACACTTGAGGAGATTCTTCGTATTGGTATTGAGTGAGAACTGTCCCTGAGTGCCGACTGTCAAGGTGTCTTCATAGAGTCCCATGCCATGAATGTCGATGAATGGCAAATCAATATTGAGGTTCACATCCACGCTGTTCCTCTTCACCTCACCAGAGAGGTCGAAAGCCGTCTGAAGTACGTCGTTGTCACAAGCAAGGTTCAGGGTAAGGTTGCCGTTCTCAAGGTTGAGTTCTGCCTCCGTAGTGCTGAGGTTTATCTTACCCATGCGAGCCTCATCAAGCGCCATGGTGGCGAAAGCCCTGGTGCATGGAGAGAAGATGTCTGTTCCGCGTCCGTTGGCATGTATCGTACCCGACAGGCAGAGAGGTTCTTCCATCCTAACCCAGTCGCTTGTGCGGAAATTGTCTATCGTCACATCGGCACGATACTTCTCCGTATTGAGGTTATAATCGGCAGACAATTTTGCCCTTGATGAGCGAAGAGAAGCACGGGCATCAGCCTTCAGCTGTGCACCACCCTCAAGACTTGCCTTGCCATCAAGCGTAAGGAACTTGTCGGCAAAGGCATGAAGCCTGTTGACGTATAGGTCAACAAGGTTTCCTTCTGCCTCAAACTCCACCTCAACAGGTTTGGCTGGAAGATACTGAACGAGCATCTGACGCACATCCTTGAGGTCAGTACCCGGTTCGAGGAAAGGCTCTGCCATCTTAGTGCTTGTGAGAATATCGCCCTTACCTATCTGTGCATTTATGTCCGCAAAGAATGTTCCCGGATTGATACTGTCAAAGGCATTGAAGTCCATCCTTGCCTTCATGTCAATCTTTGAATCCGTCGTGAGCACCTTCATGTCAGGAACGTTGAGCCTGAGCGTGTCCATGAGTACATGTCCCTTCACGTCCACGACATGAAGACCTGCCTTCTCCCTTGCATCAAGATGACGGATGGCAAGTGAGAGGTCACCCGTTCCCTTATATACGATGGAATCAACCTCGCCGTTCACATCGCTCAACGCAACCATATTGGAGTAGCTGAGTGACGAACCGCCCAGCTTGACCTTGTCAATCCTGTAAATCTCCTTACCGAGGTCTATCGTACCCGTAACGAAGGCATCACCCACATGAGCCTTGAGATTCATGGCATCAGGTGTCTTATCCACTATCCACTTGGTGTGGATGCTGTCCCAACGACCTGTGTTCAGTTTCAGGTTAACATTGTCTGCCTTGACATCCTCAAGGCGTATCACCCAGTTGAGAGGCTCTGACTCTGTCGTGTCTTCTGGCACGGAATCAGCAAGCACCACGGAGAGGTCGGCATCCTTCAGCCATACCTTTGACAGTACGGCTTCTTCCTTATCAAGGCTCGTGACGTGTGAGTTAAGTCCCATCTCGCCCACGAATCCCTTGACGAGACAAGCCTCCACCATGTCGCGAGTATAGACACCGACATTGTAGAGGCACACATCATCAATCTCCACCACGCTCCTGAACAGAGGCATCATCCTTATGCTTACGTCCAGTTTCTCGGCATTGAGTATCGTGTCGCCGTCCTGCACAGCCACCATGCCTCCCATACGGAGGTAAAGCGGGAACTTGAGGCACACATCATCCACTGTCACCTCCATACCCATCTCATCAGACAGGTAACCAGATGCCCAGTTGACTGCCGCCCTCTGTACTGGTGGCAAGTAAATAAGTATTGAGAGGAACACGAACAACAAGACAGGCGAAAGGACAATCCACATGAGCGTACGCATAATCCTTGACTTCAGCGTACGCTTACCACCCTTTTCCGCAACCTTGCTTGGTGTTTGTTGTTTAGTATCTGTTAGTTTATTTTCTTCCATGTTTTGAGTCGAGGCTCTGATATTTACCTGCCATAAAACTATGCAAAGATAATAGTAAGCAGCCTAATAACAAAGGGTTTTCCCCATTTTTCACGCCTTAATATTTGTTTGTTTTCCCCAAATGATATAATTTTGCACTCGTTTTTTCATATTTATACAACGACTATGGCAGAATTATTCAATTTTCAAGAATTCATAAGCGCATTTTTGGTTATGTTCGCCGTCATCGATATCATCGGCGCAACACCTATCATCATCTCACTTCGTCAGCAAGGAAAGGAAGTAAGTGCAGCAAAGACATGTATCTATTCATTTGTCTTGTTGCTCGGTTTCTTCTTTGCCGGAAACATGATACTCCAACTCTTTCAGATTGACATTGCATCATTCGCCCTTGCAGGTTCAATCGTAGTATTCATCATGGCACTCGAGATGGTACTCAACATCGAGATTTTCAAGAGCGAAGATACTGGTGACAAATCGACTCTCGTGCCTCTCGTGTTCCCGCTTATCGCAGGTGCAGGAGCATTCACCACACTCATCTCGCTCAAGTCACAGTATGCAACTCCTAACATCATACTTGCGGTATTGGCAAACATCGTAGTCATCTATTTCGTCATTGCCTTCACAGGCAAGTTCCAGGACCGCCTGAGCAAGGAGTTCATCATTGTGCTCCGCAAGTTCTTCGGCATCATCCTTATTGCCATTGCAGCACAGCTCTTCACAACAAACATCCAGAAGCTATTGCTGATGGGACAATAAGGAACAGACCCACCCCCTCCCTGAATGGAGGGGAGTTGTTACTCCGTTCGCTATTTTAATTTTTAACTTTTAACTCCGAAGGATGGGGAGGGGAATAGTTACTCCGTTAGTCAAGGTTCTCCCCCCCTGGGGCGAATGAGGGCGCAGAAGAGAGACTAAATGTCTCAAGGTTAAAATAGTCTATCTCATGAGTCTGAGTTTTACCTTCGATTGAACCATGCTGAGTGGTATTCGCAAATTTTGCGAATACCACCGAATCTGCCAATTCCTCGTTAAGTGCACTATTGATATATTTGATAGTTCCGTGAACCAATACACCCGGCCGTATGCTAAACAATGCAAGAAATCATTAATTATGCAACTTAAAAGTTGCATAATTCTTTTCTTTCGTTTATCTTTGCGAACAAATTAAACGTGTAATTATGAAATTTGTACGCATCATACCTGGGTACAATCATCTTTGGGCAGTCAAAGAAGAAGGGAAAGATACGGATGAGCTATCAATGCTTTTCCGCCAGTGGAGCAATTTCAATTATCTTCTTGATTTCTTCTTTGCCAATCTTGAAGACTTGAAAAGTTTCTTCAAGATAGAAAAAGTGAGCGATGCCATAAGAGATACGATGGAAGATGCTGAAGAGTTGGAACGACTCGTTCTGGATTTCCCTTATACAGAGCAGTTGGACGGCTTGTTCCATCCTCTAAGCCTTGCTGACAACCGAGCTCATGAGATGACTCGCGAGAAAGCAAGAAACTGGGAAAGACTGCAGCATCCAAGCTGGCTTCGCATCTATGCTATTCGCATTGAACCGAATGTATATATCGTAACAGGTGGTGCTATCAAACTGACAGCAACCATGCAGGAACGTGAACATACGCAGAAGGAACTCGACAAGTTGAACGCTTGCCGTGACTACCTAAAACAAAATGGCGTATTCGATCAAGATAGTTTCGTTGATTTTTTTGAGGAGGATTAACTATGAAGCAGAAGA
>JAGCWG010000459.1 GCA_017961965.1 Bacteroidaceae bacterium
GAAGAACCTTGGACGCTCCAGCATAACACATACCCTGCCGAGGGTGATGGCAATGTGCTCGATGTGTGCAGGAGAATCTTGGGCCCCCTAACCCCCAAAGGGGGCAGCCATCCGGAATTAGAGCTTGATAATTGATAATTAACAATTGATAATTGATAATTAGGAATGGCTACTCTGTGGCTTCTTTTAACGCTAAATTTTTAATTCTTGCATTATGACGCGGAAATTATTTTGCAGTATATTTTACACGAATTATCATTAATTATTCGCGAATTATCATTAATTTTTTGTGACAATTCGTGGGTAATTGGTGATAATTCGTGCCAAAACAGCACAGAAGGTGCGTTTTATAATTGTCAGAAATTGGATTGCAGAATAGTTGTTATAATGCTTTTGGACCTTATATGGAATATAAAAGACTTCAGTCACTCGATATCTTTCGTGGATTGACGGTGGCATTGATGATAATAGTAAATAATGGTGTGGGACACGAACAGTACCACACGCTGAATCATAGTAAGTGGAACGGACTGACGATGTGTGACCTCGTCTTCCCATTCTTCCTCTTCATGGTGGGAGTGTCTGCTTACCTTGCTCTGAGAAAGTGTCAGTTCACTCCGAGTAAGGAGGTCATTCTGTCAATAACCAAGCGTTCGGTTGTGTTCTTCCTCATTGGTCTTGGACTTCATGCGTGGGAGATGATTATAGACGGCAACTGGAACATATTGCCTAACCTACGTCTGTGGGGAGTGATGCAGAGGATAGCCTTGTGCTATTTCTTCATCTCCATGCTCCTGTTGTACGTCAAGCCAAAGGCACTTATGAGTATTGCTGCAGGTATTCTTGCCGTGTATTCTGTCATCCTTCTTGTTGGCAATGGCTATGCACAGGACGAGACAAACATATTGTGCGTCGTGGACAGATGGCTCGTATCGCCTGCCCATCTGTATCATAAGAGTCCTGTTGACCCAGAGGGATTAGTGGGTACGCTATCTTCCTTTGCCCATGTGGCAATAGGTGCATATATAGGTTACAGCATCTGCCATAAGATAGAACTGAAGGAAAGGATTAAACGTGTGAGCGGTATTGGTCTTACTCTTCTTGCCGTTGGTCTTGTCGTGGCAATATGGCTCCCGATGAACAAGCGTGTGTGGAGTACTTCGTATGTCCTCGTCACTTGCGGTATTGCCACGCTCGTACTTATCGTGCTTACTTATATTGCTGACCATCATGGTAAGTGGGCGTGGTTCGACATCTTCCGTCGTGCTGGACTTCATGCTTTCTTCATCTATGTGGCAAGTGAAATGCTTGCACCTGTCATTGGACACTATGACCTCAATGAGGCTGTTCATGGCTATTTGTGCCACGTGTTCTCACCAGAGATGAGTTCGTTCATTTATTCCATGATGTTATCATTCCTATTACTTTGCTATGGATATATTCCGAAGGATAAGAAAAAATAGATATGTGTGCATGGTTCTGCTCCTGTTGGGATGCGAGAATGATAAATTGAACTATTCGTATGTTCCTGAAGGCTTCAAATATGACGTTCAACTGAGGATGACGCCTGTGAAGAATCAAGGACGTAGTGAACTGTGCTGGGTGTACTCTATGTTTGCAGTGTTAGAATCAGAGCATCTTGAGAGTGGAGAGGACACGCTCAACCTTTCTGTTGACTATATTGGGCGCAGGTATCTTGAAGAACTGGTTCGGGAGTACTATCGTAGTAAGGAGACGTCGCGCATGAGTCTCAGGGGCGTTGGAGCTATGACGCTTGAGCTTGTGAATCGCTATGGTGCTTTGCCAGAAGAGGTGTATCATCCTTCCGAGCCTGTGGACTACTATGCCCTTACTGAAGATGTCGTCACTCTCACACATTCTGCCTTGGAGAAGGGTAAGACGGAAGATGAACTTATGGCACGTCTCGGTCAATATCTTGATACCTTGTTTGGTGTTGTGCCTGACACGTTCTGCTATCGTGGTAAGGACTACACGCCTCGCACATTTGCTCAGTATGTCATTGGTGACAGGCAATATGAGACTCTTACCAGCAACAAGCATCTTGACTGGAACAAGCGTGTTGACCCTCAGTTGACGGATAACCACCTTGGTTGCAAGGCTCTGAACGTAAAGGGTGACGAATTGGTGGAACGTGTTGCACGTTCCCTGAAGCGTGGTAATGCCGTGATGTGGGAGGGTGGTCCTAATGACAATCATGCTGTGGCTATCTTCGGAATGGGGCATGACAACCATGGCACACGTTATTTCGTTGCCAAGAATTC
>JAGCWG010000460.1 GCA_017961965.1 Bacteroidaceae bacterium
GGCGAACGTCAGGATGCTAAGACTGCAGCAATATGGCTCAACGAACAATTGGCAAAGTCTCCTTACGGCAATGACTTCGAGGTTTATGGCTATACAGGAACAAAGGATATAGCCGGTAATCCTCAGAAGAATCTTGTGGAGGCACTCTCTAAGAATGCTCCTCTGTTCCGTTACAACAAGGCTAACGCAAATCTCCGTTTTGAGATGAAGGAAGGCGGTCAGCATTTCTACGGACACATCAACGAGTATCTCTATTGGGCTTTGCCACTTATCTATGCAAAATAAGTGGTATATATACAAAAAATAAAGGACAGACGTTTTGTCTGTCCTTTTGTTTTTTGTGAGCCTCTTGTCGGATTCGAACCAACGACCCCGAGATTACAAATCACGTGCTCTGGCCAACTGAGCTAAAGAGGCGGGTGGGTAAGCGATCTGTATCGCACCGCTACAACCTGCTGCCTTTGCTGCCGTCAGACCCTGGAGGATTGACAGGGAGCTGGTCGTACAGGACTTACCCATATTTATGTCCAAATCTTAACCCTAATCAAGGGGGCTTTGAGTTTGACGGGTGCAAAAGTACGGCAAATACACGACATGACCAAATTTTCCGTAAACTTTTTTGCCTTTGTCCTTCTTTTTGTTCGTTTGTGGGGAGCGAACTTCATTTTTTTGATGATTGTCACGTTTAATGTTGTTTTTTTTCACTACCTTTGCGCACATTATCTAATAAGTTAAATAGACGTGGAAGAAATAATAACGAACTTATTCAGCGGGGCGCTTGAGAGTCTCAATTACTGGTGGATAGTGTTTTTCATGACTATCGAGAGCAGTTTCATCCCATTCCCTTCTGAGGTGGTAATGATTCCTGCTGCCTATATGGCAAGTGAGACTGGCGAGATGAGTATTCCTATGATTGTCCTTGCTGGAACAGTCGGAGCTTTGCTTGGTGCTCTCATCAACTATGGATTGTCAATGACACTTGGACGTACCATCGTGTATGCGTTCGCCAACTCTCGTTTTGGCCACATGTGTCTCATTGATGCTGACAAGGTGAAACAGGCAGAGGATTACTTTGACAAGCATGGTGCTGTATCTACTCTTATCGGACGTATGATTCCTGCTATCCGTCAGCTTATCTCCATCCCAGCGGGACTTGCCAAGATGAATATCGGTTCGTTCGTCTTCTTCACTTGTCTCGGAGCTGCAATATGGAACAGCATCCTCCTAGCCATCGGAGTGGGCTTCCACTCTGTCATGGGCAAGGAGGAACTGATTGCCAAGGTCAGTCATTACAGCCACATCATCGGCATTGGTGCCATCCTTGCTGTGATTGGCATTATCTGTTTCCTTATTTATAAGGGAAGGAAAGCGCCAAAAAAAAATTAAAAATTAAAGTTTGCAAGTTCCGCTGACGCTTTACTTGCTTGGAGTCAACTGAATTCTCTGTTTTTTCAACACAGAGAAAGCGGAGGCCACAGAGGAATTCAAAATATAAAGTTCAAAATGAGAGTGTCTGTATGCAAAATACGTGTTTATCAATTCTCTGAGTGCTCTGTGAACTCTGTGTTTCAACCCTCACTTCTTTAACTCCACGAAGTTGACTTCTTTTAACTTCTGAAACTTGAAAAAAGAATTTGTTGGAAATATCATATAATAAGAGATGTTTGAAAATCTTTCAGAACGACTTGAACGCTCGTTCAAAATACTCAAGGGTGAAGGTAAAATCACCGAGATTAACGTAGCAGAGACGCTCAAGGACGTGCGTAAGGCACTCCTCGAAGCCGACGTAAACTATAAGGTTGCAAAGTCATTTACTGATACTGTCAAGCAGAAGGCACTCGGACAGAATGTGCTTACTGCTGTCAAGCCAAGTCAGTTGATGATTAAGATTGTTCATGACGAACTTGCCGACCTCATGGGTGGTAAGGCTACAGAACTCTCTCTCGGAGGTCATCCTTCAGTCATCCTTATGGCAGGTCTCAATGGTGCAGGTAAGACAACTATGTCTGGTAAGCTTGCACTCATGCTCAAGACTAAGATGAACAAGAGGCCTCTCCTTGCTGCCTGTGATACATTCCGTCCAGCCGCTATGGAGCAGTTGCGTGTACTTGCTGAGCAGGTAGAGGTACCTATCTATATGGAGCCGGGAGCGACAGATCCTGTTGCCGTGGCTCAGAACGCCATCAAGGAGGCACGTGCCAAGGCTTATGATGTGGTTATCGTCGATACTGCTGGTCGTCAGTCAATCGACGAGGAACTCATGGTTCAGATTAAGCAGATTAAGGATGCTGTTAATCCTGATGAGACACTCCTCGTAGTTGATGCCATGATTGGTCAGGAGGCTGTGACTACAGCTAAGGCATTCAATGAGCGTCTTGAGATTGATGGTGTTATCCTCACCAAGCTTGATGGCGACACTCGTGGTGGTGCGGCTCTCTCTATCCGTACCGTTGTTGACAAGCCTATCAAGTTTGTGGGTACAGGCGAGAAGATGGAGGCACTCGACGTGTTCCATCCTGAGCGTATGGCTGACCGAATCCTCGGTATGGGTGATATCGTCAGTTTCGTTGAGCGTGCTCAGCAGCAGTTTGATGAGGAGGAGGCAAAGAAACTCCAGAAGAAGATTGCAAAGAACAAGTTCGACTATAATGACTTCCTCGGACAGATTCAGCAGATCAAGAAGATGGGTAACATCAAGGATCTTGCAAGCATGATTCCGGGTGTAGGTAAGGCTATCAAGGATATTGACATCGATGATAACGCTTTCAAGTCGGTAGAGGCTATGATTGGCTCCATGACTCCATACGAGCGTGAGCATCCAGAGTGCATCAACATGAGCCGCAAGCAACGTATCAGCAAGGGTTCAGGCGTGAAGCTGGAAGAGATAAACCGCGTGACAAAGCAGTTTGACCAGATGCGCAAGATGATGCACATGATGACTGGCAACAAGATGGCAACAGCCATGAAGCAGATGCAACGCATGAAGGGTATGCCTGGCATGCCACGATTCTAAAGCCCCTTATCCCCGAAGGGGGCAGCCTCCGGATAGAAATGGTTCAATGAGCATTTCTATTCGGAGT
Organism: Bacteroidaceae bacterium; assembly: GCA_017961965.1. Next base: position 3,081 of record JAGCWG010000460.1, read on the forward strand.
TATGTTTTTCGGGAATTAACTAATCTCTAAGGCCATCTTCCCCATACGGAATGGCGGCCCTGTTAAAGGGGTGGGGGACTAAGAAACATGACACTAATAGACGGTAAAGCAACGGCAGCTGCCATCAAGGCAGAGATTGCAGAAGAGGTAAAGCGTATCGTAGAGGCAGGCGGCAAGCGTCCTCACCTTGCAGCCATACTCGTGGGACACGATGGCGGTAGCGAGACGTATGTGAAGAACAAGGTCATTGCCTGTGAGCAATGTGGATTCAAGTCAACACTCCTTCGCTTTGAAGATGACATCACAGAGGAATTCCTTCTCAACGAGGTCAAGAAGCTCAACGAGGATGATGATGTTGACGGTTTCATCGTCCAGCTTCCACTCCCTAAGCACATCAGCGAACAGAAGGTAATCGAGGCTATCGACTATCGTAAGGACGTTGATGGATTCCACCCAATCAACGTGGGACGTATGTCTATCGGTCTCCCATGCTACGTGTCAGCCACACCTCTCGGCATCACAGACCTCCTTGCACGCTACAATATCGAGACAAGCGGAAAGAAGTGTGTTGTGCTTGGCCGTTCAAATATTGTCGGCAAGCCTATGGCTCAGCTCATGATGCAGAAGCGTTACCCTGGTGACGCAACGGTCACTGTTCTTCACTCTCACTCTAAGAACATCAAGGAGGAGTGTGCTCAGGCAGACATCATCATTGCTGCTCTCGGAAGTCCAGACTTCGTAACAGCTGACATGGTTAAGCCGGGTGCTGTAATCATCGACGTAGGTACTACTCGTGTTCCTGATGCAACTCGTAAGAGCGGTTTCCGTCTCAATGGTGACGTCAAGTTTGACGAGGTTGCAGAGAAGTGTTCATTCATCACACCTGTTCCTGGTGGCGTAGGTCCTATGACTATCTGCTCTCTTATGAAGAATACGCTTGCTGCAGGAAAGAAGGAGTATTATAAGTAAACTTTCCTCCTACATTTTGATATAGAAAATAAAGAGGACGCAAAGAACATAAAGACGATTCTTTCTGTCATATAATTCATAGACAGATGGAAATCTCTGCATTCTTTGCGTCCTCTGCGTGCTCTGTGTTTCAGACGA
>JAGCWG010000461.1 GCA_017961965.1 Bacteroidaceae bacterium
GTTATTCTTGATTACAAGTCCTTTGCCTATCTTTGCTCCGAACAAGCGTAGCAGCATGATCTTGATGCTCATGAACGGATTCCAGCTTGCACGCACGATGAGGGCGTTGACTATGAACCAAAGAGCTATCTTTACTTTGCCTGCTCCCTTGTCAAAGTTATCTGTAGTGAAGGTTGAGAGGTCAACCGTTGTATTTAATTCACAATTCATAATTTGTGGTTAAAGTTTGAGTGCTGTTGTGCGGATGTTTCATCTTTTATCTTGTTGTACACATCAATCAGTTCTTCTGCTACGATGATGGTAGAGTAACGGTTCTCGATGAGTGCCCTGCCGTTGTGACTCATCTGTCGGAGTTCATTGTCAGGTGTGTTGAGGAACTCGGTTATGGCTGCTGCCAAAGGTTCTGTACCTGTGTCTATCCACCATCCGCAGCAACCTTCGCGTTTGCCTGTCTGTGGATTGATGTGTCCGTTTATCTCGCTCCAAGGTGTGCCCTTGGTGGTGATGACGGGTGTGCCACATGCGAGCGATTCTGCTACTACGAGTCCGAAACTCTCGGAGTGGGATGGCAGTATGGTAAGGGCTGCATGACGGAATACGTCAAAGTTGCGTTCCTCGTAGCGTGGACCTTGAAAATGTATGATGTCATTCACTCCGAACGTATAAGCCATATCCTTGATTTTTGTGATGTATGACTCTTCACCCATACCCACAATCTTCACGCTGTAGCCCTTTGCCATGAGCAGTTTCTTCGTTTTTACGACTGCCTCGATGAGGTGCTCCAGTCCCTTCTGTGGATGTATGCGTCCGAGGTATAGGATGGTGCGTGACGACTCGTCATCTTCCTTCATCTTTATGCTGTCAAGATTCACTCCGTTAGGTATGACCCTTATGTTCCTGTTCCATCCGATGTGATGGAGAACCTTACGTTCGTGCTCTGATGTGGAGTGTATGATGTCTGCCTTGTTTACCGCCTTGCGTTGGTAGGAGAGTATGGCTGGCATCTTCCTTGTCCAGTAGTTGTGCTTGATGATGAGAGTGTCAAGCATACCGTGTGGTGTGAGTACCACCTTGTAACCCATCTCCTTTGCCCACATCACGGTGTATGCGCTGAGCGGCATCCAACAGGTGTAGACGTGTACGATGTCGGGATGTATCTTGTCGAGTATTCTACAGAACTCCCCCTTGGTGATGAATGTTGGCCATATAGAACTGAGGTAACTGATGGTACAGTTCTCCAGTGGTATGTTGTCGCTATGCTTGTGTGTAAGCACGTGCAGGCGACAACGTGCACCTATCTCCTTTGACATGAGTTGCATGAATGCGCCCAGTCCTCCTGAGCCTCGGTCGATTCGTGGTATGTAGTGGAGTACCGTGAGTGGACGATTGGTGAGGTCGTTGTAGAGACTGTAGAATTGTTGTGCGATGCTCTCGCATGAATATTTATCCTCTACAAGTTGTCTGCCGTTACGTCCCATCACTTCAAGTTCTGTCTCTGTCATACGAAGGAACTCATGCAGGCTATCTACCAGAGGTTTTGTGCCAATCTCTATGCACCATCCGCAATGTCTCTCGTTGAGTTCCTTCCACGGCGTGCCCACAGTCGTTATGA
>JAGCWG010000462.1 GCA_017961965.1 Bacteroidaceae bacterium
CAGGATGTGTTCAACTTAGCATTGGTATAAATTCAATGATATGAAAAAATGGGGGAGACGCGGGAAATCGCGTCTCTTTTGTTTTTCTGTGCTTATTTAACGTGAATTCAGCGAATTTAAATAGTAGAAAATGACAGTTGGAGTGTCATAAATGAGGATTGTTAAGGGCGGAACGCCCTAACCCTTCCATACGTGCGAGCCGTAGGCGAGCACATAAAATTTAATAAAACCACAGAGAAATAAAGTTTACAGAGAAAAGCTACGCTTTTTTATGAGAAAAAGAGGTGAGAATCCAATCAGAAAGGGGAATATGATTTGCATATTACAATTCATCGAACTCTCGTTATTTACATAAAGATGAAGGAAAAACAAAGAAGGACGCATCTGTACGACGCGTCCTTCTTGTTTTTAATTGTGTGAGTTTTTATTCTCCCTCAAATTTTACAGCGATCTCAATCTGACCGACTTTTTGTCTATTGTAACTATATGGATCGCTTATCACTTTGATGATACCGCATTTCCCCTCTTGTGTTTTGAATCCAATAAGAGTGCCTTCCGACCAGCCGAAACCATCTGAGAAATAAATATCTGATGACTTATCAACTTGATTTCTTACAATCTTCGCTGATTCAAACACATGCAACAGTCCGGAAACTGTTTTCAAAGTATCAAACTTTGTTGATGTGAAATCATCAGGCAAAATGTAGAATGAAGTGGAACGTGTTGATAGATCAACTGCTGTCAGCTGATTCAAATCCACAGAAGTTCCACCTGCAAGAAAATACTTTGGATATGTTGTGCTTGTGCTTGATTTATAATCAAACGAAGTTTGTAATTTTGTTGTATAATCCAAAGTTCTAACAGTATCATAATAAGCGAAAGCAAAATCAAAGTTGCTTGCAGTGCTGATTTTCATCTCTTTTGCATTAAAAAACATATCCTGTCCGTACTGATTGTCCAGCACAAACTCGCCAGAAAGGACTTTCTTCAACTCTTTTGTCTCCTGCTTAGGCTCATCTTTACCTTCTTCTTCCTCATTGTCTTTGCACGAAAAAAATCCAGTGCATAAAACACTCATTAAAACAATAAACTTAATACTTGTTTTCATGTTTACTAATTTTTAAGTATTTATTTAACTTTGACATTAAATGTAAATTGAACACGGCAATCTGTTGAAGATGTTCCAGGCTCATGACTTAAAACATTATTAAATAAACCTCTATAATGATGACTTTCAGTGAATTCATTAGTCAACTGAAGCTCAATAGTCACTTTGCCATTATTATTGTCAAGAATATCAGAAAGAACATATTCTTTATAGAATGCATTGTAATCATCATACTCGTGACGGTTTCCACAGCCACATGGCTTGTCCCACTCATACAATTGTGCATCAACTACTAATTTAGTGCCTTCATATCTACTATAATCGATAGTGAAAGGAACAGAATGTCCAGCCATTGGTGCTTCTATTGTTTTTCCAACAGGAACATTAATTGCTCCACTTTCTGAAATAGGTTGGTTTAGCACGTAAAACCAAGATGACAATTCTCCATCTGGATATTTAAGACGTAGCTTGATTGTGCCACAAACATCATTTTCTCCCTTTACTCCATAGAAATTTTCTGCAGTAATTGACGCATTTGTAGATTTACAATTTCTTGCGATATATTCAGTCGAATTAACAACACCAAACACTTCATTGTTAGAAAGTCTTCTCAATGTGAATGCAACTGGCTTGGCTGGTGATTCTTTGGAGAAATTACCACCTTTAGTGATAAACTCTATCATCTTCTCATATCCCTTAACTGCTCCAACAGCATCTTCAGAAGATCCTCCTATGACAGTTCCTGATATAGTACAATTTTTCATTTTTGATGCAAATGTCGTAGAATCATTTAATGCCACACTACTTTTACCCAAATTAAATGATGTCTCCAATACATTTTTTATAGAATCAGACTTGCTTGTACTTTCTATACAAAAATATGCAGCACGACCGTATTTAATACTTGAAACATAAACGGGAACAGTACTTCCTCCTCCTATTGCTTGTCTTAAATCAGAGGCAGACACAGATGAGGCGAAAAACTTTGATGGAGATGATGGAGCATCTACATTGACAGTATAATAAACTTGCTGGAATTTTATTAAATATTTTGATGTAGTACTTGTTTTTGAAAAATCAAAATTCTCATTCAACTTTAGTTTTTTATATTCAACACTTGCTCCTACTGCCATAGAAAGTTGTTCTTCTGATGTTACTTCTTTAATCTCAAAAGAACAAGCTGCAGGAGTTGCACCATCAACTCCTGAATCATACATCATCTCCTTCATTGTTTGTGTCAAACTTGATAGGGAAGGCTTTTCAACAGTTCTAACAACATCTCCAACAATGTTAGGAAAATCCGTTGATATTGCGAGAGGACCTCTTTCAAGAACAATTTGTCTGTATGAACCTTCAGCAACAGAGTTGCCCTCTAAGATACTACCAGGGTAAATCACATCAGATGTAGGATCCATCAAAAGGACCTCGGAAAAAGATTCACTTGCTTTGTACTTTGTACATTCACAATACGTCTTAGTGTTTTCATCAATTTCTGTAAGAACATCTCCAATTTGTTCATTTCCTCCAACATTTGGTTGGATTGGATCCCCTAAACCGAAAATGAAACCATCCAATGTCTCGGTAGGTTCTGAACTATCTGGTTCGACCTCTTCATCTTTACAAGAACACGTAAATAGGACTGCTACACTACCTATCGCACATGGCGATAAAAACTTTTTTAACCTCATGTTTTTTAAATTATTTTTGATTAAGCAAAATTACAAGTCATTCTTGTTCGCACAA
>JAGCWG010000047.1 GCA_017961965.1 Bacteroidaceae bacterium
CAACGGCTGTACCGATACGAGCAAGTGCAACCTGAAGTCCCATCGCAAGAGCAAGCTCATGACCTGTGAACCACTTAACGATTACCTTACTAACAGTGATACCTGCAATTTCGCATCCCACACCATAGATGGCAAAGCCGAGTGCTGCATAAGCCACCTGTACCTGTACATCTCCACCGAAAGGCACCCACATTGTTCCTTCGAAATGGTTTGCAACTGCCCACCACTTGATGAGTGCGCCTGCAAACATGAGTGCTGTAGAGAGTACACCTGTGAAACGGATACCGAATTTATCAAGAATGATTCCTCCAAAGAAAAGGAGGAGGAGATACACGTTCATGAGTCCGTATGCTCCTGAGAAGAATCCGTACTCAGATGATGTCCATCCAAGTCCCATTCCGTTTTCTGAACCTGCAGCTGCTGTGAGCAATGGCTCAAGTGGAGACATTACGTCTGTGAAGAAGTATCCGAACATCATTGTTACAGATACTATGATGAGCGCTGTCCAACGCATAGCTGGAGAGTCGCTAAGCTTCTTTTGAATTTTTTCTGACATTTTTTGTTAAAGGTTTAGGCGTATAGAGTGCCGAATCCGACACTCTATGTTATTTTTTATTTTACATATTTATCCAACCAGTTGAAGTATCTTCTCTGCCAGAGAATACCGTTCTGTGGCTTGAGTACCCAGTGGTTCTCGTCTGGGAAGCAGAGGAACTCGGCAGGGATGCCACGGAGACGTGCTGCGTTGAAGGCAGACATCGCCTGTGATGTCACGATGCGGTAATCCTTCTCACCCTGAATACAGAGGATTGGTGTGTCCCACTTGTCAACGAAACGGTGAGGTGAGTTCTCGAATGTCTTAGGATGACCGTTCCAGAATGCGCCACCCATATCCCAGTTAGCAAACCACATCTCTTCTGTCTCAAGGTACTGCTGCTCGATATTGAAGATTCCGTCATGAGCGATGAATGCCTTGAAACGCTTGTTGTGGTGACCTGCAAGCCAGTAAACGGAATATCCACCGAAGCTTGCACCTACACATCCGAGACGATTCTTGTCAACGTATGGAAGGTTGTTGGCTGCATCGTCAATTGCAGAGAGATAGTCGTCCATACATTGACCTCCGTAATTGAGCGAAATCTCTTCGTTCCACTCGTGACCGAATCCAGGGAGACCACGACGGTTAGGTGCTACGACCACATAGCCGTTGGCTGCCATAATCATCATGTTCCAGCGGAATGACCAGAACTGGCTCACAGGACTCTGAGGACCGCCCTCGCAGAAGAGGAGGGTAGGGTACTTCTTTGTCTTGTCGAAGTTAGGAGGCAGGACAATCCATGAGAGGATTGACTTTCCGTCTGTTGCCTTTGTCCAATGTGGCTCAACCTTTCCGAAGTCGATGTTGTCAAAGAAATATTTGTTCTCATTTGTGAGACGCTTTGCGCTACCATCCTTTGTGCTTACAATGTAGAGGTCGGTAGGTTCGCACATTGACTGACGACCGCAGAGAAGGTTCTTGCCAAAGAGCTGTACGCTTGTGAAGTCGTACTGTCCTTCGGTAATCTTCTTGCTTGCACCTGTCTTTGCGTCAGCTGAATAGACGTGGATTTCTCCGTGCCATACTCCGTTGAAGTAAATCTTCTTGCTGTCTGCACTCCATGTGAATGACTCCACGTTGCTGTCGAAGTCGGCTGCAAGCTGACGGCAGTTGCCTGTCTTGAGGTCCATGATGATGAGGCGGTTGATGTCGCTCTCATATCCATCCTGACGCATACTCTGCCAAGCGATGTACTTGCCGTCAGGTGAGAATGAAGGGTTGATGTCGTAACCTGCAAATGTCATTCCGCCTACGACAGGAGCTTCTGTGTTTACCTTCTGGTCCTTGAGTGACTCTGTGTAGTCAACGGCTGGACGTACATAGCCCTCTGGCTTGCAGATGTTCTTTGTCTTACCTGTTGTCACGTCATAGAGATAGATGTCAGCATCTGTTGAACATGCGTAGTCACGTCCTTCAAGCTTGCGACAAGTGTAAGCGATTGTCTTGCTGTCTGTGCTCCATGCAAGCTGCTCAATTCCACCGAAAGGTTTCATAGGGCACTCGTATGGCTCACCCTCAAGGATGTCCTTCACGTTTGTTACGGCTGTTCCGTCAAAGTCGCCTACGAAAGAGTGTGGGATGTTCTCTACCCACTCGTCCCAATGGCGATGCATGAGGTCGTTGATTACACGTCCGCTTGCCTTCTGGAGGTCAGGATAGAGGTCGCTTGTACGCTTGCCGTACTTTATTGACTTGACGAGGATGACCTTCTTCTCGTCTGGAGAGAAAGTGAAATCCTCCACGTCCTCCTTTTCCTTTGTGAGCTGGATGCGTCCTGTGCCGTCTGGGTTCATTGCCCAGAGCTGCATGGTGCCTTCTGCATCTGCTCCGAGAAAGGCAATCTGTGTTCCGTTCTTAATAAACTTAGGTGAAAGCTCGGAAGTCTTGGCTGTGGTAAGGAGCTGCTCTCCTGTACCGTCGCTGTTCACCTTATATATAACTGTGTGGCTCTTGTTTTCCTCCACACTATAGTAACTTACATTATATACTACAGACTTGGCATCAGGTGATACGGATGCACCACCCACGCGTCCCATTGCCCAGAGAGCCTCTGGTGTGAACTGGCGGTTCACAATCTTTGGTGTCTGGCGTCCTATGAATGTCTTTGGCTGTGCCTGTACATCTGTCATGGCAAGTAATGAAGCCGTTATGATTGTTAAAGCCTTTAGCATTTATCTTTTATTGTTAATGAGTAATGAGGAATTAGTAATGAGTAATGATTAATGAGTAGTTAGTAATGAGGAATGAGTAATTGCCATTCGGCTAAGAACAGCTGACGGAACTTGTCATTACTCATTGCTAATTATTAATTACTAATTAAAACGTCGGAACTTGTCATTACTAATTCCTGATTTCTAATTATTTTTCTCCTTCTGTTTCTGCATTTCCATCTGCATCTGCTGAAGCTCCTGAAGACGTGCAAACATGCTTGATGGCTTCTTGCCGTTGGCAGCATCTGCCTTGCGCTGCTTGCGACGCTCTTCCATCTGACGGAGGAGAGCCTCGTCGTCAGTTGTCTTGCGGAGTACCCACATGATGAGGACGGACATGAGTGTAGAGATGAAGTAGTAGAATGTAAGACCTGATGAGTAGCCGTTGAATGTGAAGAAGAAGATAATCGGCATGAGGTACTGGAACCACTTCATCATACCCATCTGTGCTGCCTGCTCAGGTGTCATGGCATCCTGCTGCTGACGCATAGTGAAGAATGTCATGGCTACGGTTGTTACGCACCAGAGTACGCAGAACATAGAGAGGTGGTCGCCTATTCCCCAGATGTTGAAGCCCCAGTTGATTACGTCGTCGTAGGTACTGAGGTCCTTTGCCCAGAGGAATGACTCGCCACGAAGCTCGATGGCGTTAGGGATGAAGTTGAAGAGTGCCACGTAGATAGGCATCTGTATGAGCATAGGGAGACAGCCGCCCATTGGGTTTGCTCCATACTCGCTATAGAGCTGCATGGATTCTGTCTGCTTCTGCATTGCCTGACTTGGGTCAGGGTATTTCTTTGCAAGTTCATCCAACTTTGGACGGAGCACACGCATCTTGCTTGAGGCGATGTGTGACTTCTTCATAAGTGGGAATACTGCAATCTTGACTGCAATGGTGAGGAGGAGAAGGATGATACCCATGTTGAGGCCCCATCCTGTCATCCAGTCGAAGATGTAGAGGAATACGAAACGGTTAATCCAGCGGATGATTGGCCATCCGAGGTAAACGAGTGACTGGAGGTCGAGGTCGTCCTGACCGAGAAGCTCCTCGTGGTCCTTGAGAGTAGAGAACTTGTTAGGACCGAGGTATAATGTGAATGCTGTTGGCTTCACGCCCTTAGGGTCGAAGTCAGCCTTCATGTCTGTTGTGTATGTCTTGAGGTAGCCGCTCTTCTCTGCAAGCTTCTTTGACTCCATTGTGTTTACCTGCAAAGGATTGTCGGCAATAAGAATCTGGCTGAAGAACTGGTCTTTGTAAGAAATCCACTTTACGCGGCTCTCAAACTCGTCCTCTTCCTCGTCGCCTCCCATGCTTGAGAGCTCCTCTGTGTCGTTCTCCGTGTTGCGGTAGGTGATTGTAGCATAAC
>JAGCWG010000463.1 GCA_017961965.1 Bacteroidaceae bacterium
AAGCGTGGTGTCTGTATATTTATAGTAGTAGGCATGCTTGTTCCAGTCAACGTCAAGCGTGACTATATCGCTGCCACGTAGTTTCCACCTACCTCCAAGTGCTGCACTCGCATTACGGTACATCAGGTCATAGGTATATACATCGCACGAAGCATACTTGCCATCCTGTGGACGATTGATAATCTTGCCATAGTACGAACCTTCAGCATACATCTCAAGGCGTTTGTTTGCCGTATAAGTAAGACGTTCAGCAACCTGCCAATTGGTATATTTATTGACAGTCTTGTTACGACTATCCTTGAGCAGTTTTCCCTCTGCATACTCCTCTGACGTGTTCTGCCAGCCGTCCGTATGCTGCATCTGGAAGTTGGTGTAGGAGTTGAACCTGCCAAGGCGTAAGCCAATCCCATTATGCTGACGGATGTCATTGTACGTACCGTAACGCGTAGTATTCTCAAGATACAGGCCACTGTCCTGATGCTTACGTGTGATGATGTTTACCACACCTGCAATGGCATCACTGCCGTATAGTGCACTCTGCGCTCCCTTCACAATCTCAATGCGCTCGATGTTGTGAGGGTCAATGAGTCCGAGGTCGTTCTCACCTCCATTGTCACCATGCAGACGTTTGCCATCCACAAGGATAAGGATGAACTTATTGCCCAGTCCGCCCAACTGCATCTGACTACCCATATCGCCCTCGTTGAAAGCAAACGACGAGGTCAGTCCACTAAGGATATCCTCAATGGATTTGCCGCCAAAGGTATCGAGTACCTTGCGTGAGATAACCTCTGTCTGTACTGGAGCATTCTTGAGGAGACGCTCCGTGCCTGTACCTGTAACGACAACCTCACGGAGTGTGTCTGCCTTCTCCTGAGCATCACACACAGAGACAGAGCCCGCCACGAGAGCGAGTGCTGTCAATAGTCCTTTCATTCTACTGATGATAAATAACAAGACGATATGGAGACCTGTTCCTGGGTACTCCTCTATCATAGCACATGAATGGCAGGTTTTCTGACTCACCATTGGACAAGCGGCCTTCCCGAGACTGGCTTTGCTGGAGCAAAACCAGAGTTAAAAGCTATAAGTTGAGTTTATCAGTTTTTAAGTTTTTTAGTTTGTAAGTTTGTGAGTGTTTGAGTTTTTATGTTCTCGTCTAAAAGACCTCCGTATTATATATATGTAAAGTCTCTAAACAATAAACTCTAAGCTATCAACTTTTCAATTCAACTTTTAACTCTTAATTCTTAGCTTTTAACTCTTGCATGGCATCGCCATGCAAGCCGTCAGTGGCACTCACGTGTGCCTGTCCCATGAATAATGGCTTACAGCTGCAGGTACAGTTCAGGATTCTCACCTGATTCCCTCGCACAAGTTGACAGAATGTCTCCTTGTTCACCAATTCGATTGCAAAAATAAGACATATTGTTGATATCACAAAGAAAAACGTCAACTTTTCTCGCATTATTGCCTCTGTTTGTATTATCTTTCTTGATGCAATGCAAGAAATCATATTAGTAGAGATTCATTTACCAACAAGGATGACAATACAGCGGAATAAGGTTCGGCACTATGTGAATCTATGTTAATAATTTGCCTTCTTCACGTTAAAAAAATCTAAATAGCAGAGGACAATATTGTCGGAACGCAGAAAAATCAGACATTGGTGCACTCTCTTAACGAGACCACTAACATCTATCAAGTTTCGCAAACGCTCAACTATAACCTTTCAACTGGAGCTTGCGAAAGTTAAATAGCAGATTTTTATTCCTTAATTAAAACAACAAACAACTATGAAGATTCTTAATCTGAGACTTCTTTTATTGGTACTCGTCCTTGCCGTAGTCAGTGCGACATACGCCAAAAACAAGACGATAGTGTGGAACAACCCGACATCGGCATCACAAGACGGTTTTTCTGTAACACGGGTAGAATTAACTAATGCCGAGACAGTCCTTAACATCCATTTCTACGGCTTCAACGCAGACAAGATTATGTTTGTCTCCGATACCTATCTCTATGCCGATGGCAAGCGTTACGCTATCCGCAATGTTGACGGACAGGAACTGAACAAATGGTGGGACATCAAAGGCGAGGAGAAAGACTATGTGTTCCACTTTGAGCCTCTACCTCTTGATACCAAGCTGTTCGAGTTGCATGAAGGTGACGGAGAACGTGCTTTCTGCATAAAGGGCATATCTACTCACGAATGGATGGATAAACGGATAAAAGAAAAACTCTACCCATCGGCATGGCGCAATGAGGAGACTGGCAATTTTGAACTTGCCATACTCGACGACTATGTTGTATATGACTGCCAGTTCTGGCAGTACAAGAGCAAGGATGACAAGAATGGCAAGTATGTCATAACAAACGGCAAGGAGGACATAACCATTACGCTCGGTAAGGAAAAGAAGGGCGTGCGCATGATTTCATTCAACGGTGCTGCGCCACACACATACAGCCACATAACAACGAAACACCTGCCGGACTATCCGACGAAGGATGA
>JAGCWG010000464.1 GCA_017961965.1 Bacteroidaceae bacterium
GAGGTTAAGCTCGGTGCAGCAGTTAAGGAGGCAGTTAAGCTCGACGAGAAGACAGTAACTGCAGAGGAATTCAACAAGATGTTTGAATAATTCATATCTCTCGATATTTTAGGATGGCAGGGTAACCCCCTGCCATTTTTTTGTTTGTAGTCGTCTGTAAGCCCGTGAAAGTGGGTTGCAATCCTCGGTGGTGAAAGGCATGGCGTGCCCTTTGACGCTATGTCGTGAAAAAATATTGAAAATAAATGTGAAGAATATTTTTTGTTATCGCTTTTTTTTATACCTTTGTCTATGGATAGAACGTGCGTTGCTTTTGCATGTCCATTTGCACTGGTTGTGAGTGCGTGTCACGTTACAGAATGTCAACATGAGTGGGGACAGCACTGTGCGAGGTGTTACAGCTGGTAAGGACGGTAAAAAGATGACGGACGAAAACCAAGATTATTATTGCACACATTATATATAATATATAAATATGATAAATGATTTTCAGAAATACGCAACAAAGCACTTGGGAATAAACAGTATGGTGCTTGATGACGTTGTAAAGGCACAGGCAGGATACCTGAATCCATATATTCTTGAAGAGAGACAGTTGAACGTAACTCAGTTCGACGTGTTCTCACGTCTCATGATGGATCGTATCATCTTCCTCGGTACGGAAGTGAACGACTATACTGCCAACGTGCTTCAGGCACAGATGCTCTATCTCGACTCTGTGGATAGTGGCAAGGATATAAGCATCTATATCAACTCTCCTGGTGGCAGCGTTTCTGCAGGTCTTGGTATTTACGACACAATGCAGTTTGTCAACTGTGATGTGCAGACAATATGTACAGGTATGGCTGCTTCAATGGCTGCCGTTCTCCTCGTTGCAGGTAAGGAAGGCAAGCGTTCCGCACTTCCACACAGCCGCGTGATGATTCACCAGCCACTTGGTGGTGCTCAGGGACAGGCAAGCGACATCGAGATTACTGCACGTGAGATTCAGAAACTCAAGAAGGAGCTCTATACAATCATCTCTGATCACAGCCACCAGCCATTCGACAAGGTGTGGGCAGATTCTGACCGTGACTACTGGATGACAGCTGCCGAGGCTAAGGAGTATGGAATGGTTGACGAGGTACTCGTGAGAAAGAACCTTTGAAAATTCAAAATTCAGAATTCAAAATTCAAAATTTAGGATTCGATATTCATAATTTACGATAAAATCGTCTTGTCTGGTTGGGGGTCTTGCGCTAAGGCGCTAATTAGAACTAAGTGAAGCGGTCTCACTGACCAAAGGGAAGTAAAAACCTTAAAGAACTTTTCTCACTGACCATCGGGAAGTAAACAGAACAAAAACAAGAAAAAACAATATCTTGGTTTTCTTTTGTTTTATTTGGCTTTCCCCATGTTTTTTAACTGGCCGCTTTGCTGCAAAAAACATCAACAGAAGCCATACAGGTCGAAAAATAATCCTGAATTTTGAATTCTTAATTTATAATTTACATCATGCCGCCAAGAATAAGAAAATGTAGCTTTTGTGGCCGTCGTGAGAGCGAGGTTAATCTCTTGATTACAGGTCTCGACGGATGTATTTGTGACGAGTGTGCCACACAGGCAAATCAGATATTGAAGGAGAACAGGATCAATGCAAGACAGAAAGAGCAGATTGAACTTCCTAAACCTTCGGAGATAAAGGCTTATCTCGATAATTATGTAATAGGTCAGGACGATGCCAAGATGGCTCTCTCCGTGGCTGTTTACAATCACTATAAGAGACTTAACAATCCTGCAGCAGAGGATGAGGTTGAACTTGAGAAGTCAAACATCATCATGGTTGGAAGTACAGGTACGGGTAAGACCCTCCTTGCACGTTCCATCGCCAAGATGCTCGTCGTTCCGTTCACTATCGTTGACGCTACCGTTCTCACTCAGGCAGGTTACGTTGGTGAGGACGTGGAGAGCATCCTCTCACGTCTGCTTCAGGAATCTGACTATAAGCCAGAGGTTGCAGAGCGTGGTATCGTGTTCATTGACGAGATAGACAAGATTGCCCGTAAGGGTGACAATCCATCTATCACACGTGATGTGAGCGGTGAAGGTGTGCAGCAGGCATTGCTCAAACTCCTCGAAGGCTCTGTGGTTAACGTGCCTCCATACGGAGGACGCAAGCACCCTGAGCAGCAGTTCATACAGGTGAATACAAAGAATATTCTCTTTATCTGTGGTGGAGCGTTCGACGGAATAGAGAAACGCATTGCACAGCGCCTTAACACTCATGTGGTGGGATTCGATGCTGCCCGCAATGCTGCCAAGATTGACAAGACAAACTTCATGCAGTACATTGCACCAATGGACCTCAAGTCATTCGGCTTGATACCAGAGATTATCGGTCGTCTGCCAATCCTCACTCACCTTGAACCACTCGGTAGGGAGGCATTGAGGAATATCCTCACAGAGCCAAAGAACTCAATCGTCAAGCAGTACGTCAAGTTGTTTGAACTCGACGGAGTGAAGCTCACCTTTGAGGATGCCGTCCTCGACTATGTCGTTGACAAGGCAATGGAGTTCAATCTCGGTGCCCGAGGTCTCCGTTCAATGGTCGAGACAATAATGCTCGAACTCATGTTTGAGGTGCCTTCACTCAATATCAAAGAGTATGTCGTTACGCTCGATTATGCAAAGTCAAAGGTCGAGAAGGCAAATATGACAGCCCTCCAGATGAAGAATGAATAGATGTTGGGTTTATAAGTTTGTAAGTTTTTAGGTCCTTAAGTTATTTCGGCCACTTCTTTCATGATAACATAAAAACTCAAAAACTTAAGAACTTAGGAACTAAAAGACTAAAAAATATACAAGTTCGTGAGCTTTGTTTAGTTTTTTGTGCCGGCAAAGAAACTTATCCCGCTTGTGATGGTTAGTTTTCTGCGATAACATAAAAACTTATCCCGCTTGTGATGGTTAGTTTTCTGCGATAACATAAAAACTTATCTACGCTTGTGATGGTTAGTTTTCAGCGATAACATAAAAACTTAAAAACTCAAGAACTTAAAAACTAATATAAATATGATGAATAAAGGAGCAACATTACAAGATTCTCTCAAGTATTACTTCGGATTCGATTCGTTCAAGGGAGAGCAGGAAGCCATTATCCAGAACCTCTTGCAGGGAAAGGATACTTTCGTCTTGATGCCTACTGGTGGAGGAAAATCCCTCTGCTACCAGTTGCCTGCGCTTCTCCTTGAAGGCACAGCCATTGTCATATCTCCGCTTATTGCGCTTATGAAGAATCAGGTTGATGCCATCAAATATATAAGTGAAGAGGACAATATTGCTCATTTCATCAACTCGTCGCTCAGCAAGTCGATGATCGAACAGGTGAAGTCGGACATCCTGTCAGGTAAGACGAAGCTCCTGTATGTGGCACCTGAGTCGTTGACAAAGGAGGAAAACGTGGACTTCCTCAAGTCCGTCAAGATTTCTTTCTATGCCATAGACGAGGCACATTGTATCTCTGAGTGGGGACACGATTTCCGCCCGGAGTACCGCCGTATCCGCCCGATAATACAGGAGATAGGTACTGCTCCGGTCATTGCCCTTACGGCAACGGCTACCGACAAGGTGCGCGGTGACATAAAGAAGAACCTCGGTATCGTGGATGCCACGGAGTTCAAGTCATCGTTCAACCGTCCTAACCTTTATTACGAGGTACGACAGAAGACAAAGAACATTGACAAGGACATAATAAAGTATATAAAGCAGAACAGCGGTAAGAGCGGTATCATCTATTGTCTCAGCCGTAAGAAGGTGGAGGAACTTGCCGACATCCTCAAGGCTAATGACATCAAGGCTGCTGCTTATCACGCTGGTATGGATTCGTCTGTGCGCTCTGCCACTCAGGATGACTTCATCAAGGAACGTATTGACGTTATTGTCGCTACCATTGCCTTCGGTATGGGTATTGACAAGCCAGATGTGCGTTTCGTCATTCACTATGACATTCCTAAGAGCCTTGAAGGTTACTATCAGGAGACAGGTCGTGCGGGACGTGACGGCGGTGAAGGCAAGTGTATTGCTTTCTATGCAAGTAAGGACCTCCAGAAGCTTGAGAAGTTCATGGAAGGCAAGCCTGTTGCTGAACAGGACATTGGTCGCCAGCTCCTCCGTGAGACAGCAGCTTACTGCGAGTCATCCGTATGCCGTCGTAAGCTCTTGCTTCATTACTTCGGCGAACAGTACGATGTGGAGAACTGTGGCAACTGTGACAACTGTCTGCATCCTAAGAAGAAGGTGGATGGAACGGATAACCTCGTTCTTGCGCTCAAGGCGATACTTGCCGTCAAGGAGAACTTCAAGATGGATTATGTCATCGACTTCCTCCGTGGCAACGAGACAGAGACAATCCTCGTCCACAAGCACGACAAGCTTGAAGAGTTTGGTGCAGGTGCCGACATCGAAGTGAAGATGTGGAATGCTGTCATCCATCAGGGACAGCTCGATGGATATATAGAGAAAGATGTTGAGAACTACGGACTTCTCAAAGTGACAAAGCTCGGAAAGAAGTTCTTGAAGAAACCAACAGAGTTCCTCATTGTTGAGGACAACGATTTTGAAGATTACGACGATTCAATGGAACAGGGTGGTACAGGAGTAGCTGACGAGATGCTCTACAAGATGCTTCTCGACCAGCGCAAGAAGGAGGCTGCAAAGCATGACCTCCCACCATACGTTGTGTTCCTCGACGCATCAATCGAGGCAATGGCAACGCTTTATCCAATAACCTTGGAAGAACTCCAGAACATCCCAGGCGTGGGTGCTGGTAAGGCTAAGCGTTACGGAAAGGAGTTCTGTGCTCTCATCAAGCGTTACTGCGAGGAGAACGAGATTGTTCGCCCGGCAGACATGCGCGTGAGAACCGTGGCTAACAGGTCAAAGGCAAAGGTGAACATCATCCAGAGTA